>CAKRYM010000078.1 GCA_934427095.1 uncultured Bacillota bacterium
CTGTATTTGTGATGAAATCTGCGAAAGAATATCCCAGTGAAGTACCAATGATAATGTTAGGCGGATCTCCGCACATGGTAGCCGAGCCTCCCAGGTTTGCACAGAATACTTCTGACAAAATCATGGGAACCGGATTAAATTTTAAAAGCTGGGCCAGTTCTACCGTAACGGCTGCCAGAAACAGGATTACGGTGATGCTGTCAATGAACATGGCTAAGAAACCAGACATGAGCATGAAAGCAATCAACAACGGAATAATGCGATATTTCACCAGTTTCGCCAAAAGCAGGCATAGCCAGCGGAAAAAGCCGGATTTCGCCATGCTTTCCACCATGACCATCATCCCAGCAATAAAGAAAATGGTGGTCCAGTTTACCCCCATGGAGGATTCGGACTGGCCAGGGCCTGGATACCAAAATTCAGGCGTACCAATGCTGGCGATATTCAGCGTTTCCCATAGGGCTTGCGGACTTTTCTGCATGCCCAAAAATACCACGGCAATCATGACGATTGCCCCAATGATTGCCGGAATCCACCGTTCCCATTTATCGGTAATGATGACAACAAACATGGTTAAGAAAATAACAGTTGCCACAATCTGACTGGCCAAAAGAATACCCCCCTACCGCACAAAATTATCCTTTAAATCTATAGAAAAAAGTTAACCAAAACTTAACGAAGGGATGGAAAATCATTACAACCTTTTCGGTTGTTAAGCTTTTGTCAAAATGAGGTCAAGAAGTTGTCAGAAAAATCTTAAAACTTAAATCATTATACACAATTTTCAGACAAAGAGCAAGTGCCTTTCATAAAAAAACACATTTTCTTAATCATACACAACCTCCCCCCCAGGAAAAGGCCGTATTTCCCCGGGCTTTTCCTGAGAAATGGTTGCCCAAAAGAAAAGATTCTGCTATAATAATTAAGTTAAATATCGTCAAATCCCGACAGAAAGAGGATCAACATATGAAAAAACTCGCTTTTCTTCCCTTGGGGATGCTTTCCCTTTTCTTCTCCGCACCAGCCTTAGCTACGGAGACCGCCACTTCTTTAGGGGAAACAGACTGCTCCTTTTGCCATTTTTGCCCAGCGCCCTTTGGTTACTGCCTGCTATGGTGGATTGCCGCCGGACTGCTGCTCTTATTGATTCTGGTGGCCTTGTTGACGGCTAAACGGACCTGTCCCATTTGCGGCCGGCGTAACCGCCGCGGCGTGGTAGTTTGCCCGGAATGCGGCTATAACCAGAAAACCGATGAAATGCCGGACTTTGCCAATGGCAGCATTTTCTCGGATCGTGCCGCCGCAGACCCTTTGTCCCAGAAAAATTTCCCCTTCCGGCATACGGCTCCGGCAGAACCCGTAGCTCCCGCTGAACCCGCTGCCCCGGCAGAGCCCGCTGCCCCGGCTGAACCCGTGGCTCCCGCTGAACCCGTGGCTCCCGCTGAACCCGCTGCTCCCGCAGAGCCCGCTGCCCCGGCTGAACCCGCTGCTCCCGCAGAGCCCGCGCCGCAAAGAAAGTTCTGCATGCAATGTGGTACACCGCTGCCCATGAGCGCCCGCTTCTGCGGTCGCTGCGGCGCCAAACAAGAATAACACAACCCCCCTTGCGCATCCTGCGCAAGGGGGGTTCTTTCCTCCATTAGCGGATATATCCATTGGGGTGGGCGCTCTGCCATTGCCAAGTGGTGGACAATATCGTTTCTAAGCTGGAATATTTCGGTGTCCAACCCAAAATGGCTTTAGCCTTTGCCGAGGAAGCGATCAATTTGGCAATATCCCCGGGCCTGCGCGCCACATAACAGGCGGGAATAGGGTGACCGGTAATTTGCCTTGCACAGGCAATCACCTGCTGCACAGAAAAGCCAGTTCCATTCCCTAAGTTAAACACATCACTTTTCCCACCTTGCTGCAAATAAGCCAAGGCCAGCAGATGCGCTTCCGCCAAATCGCAAACATGGATATAATCCCGAATGCAGGTACCGTCCGGCGTGGGATAATCCCCACCAAAAATTTCAATCTCCTGCCGTTTGCCCAAGGGGACTTGGAGAATGGAGGGAATCAAATGGGTTTCTATCTCCTGGTATTCCCCTCGCTTCCCATTGGGATGGGCGCCGCAAGCATTAAAATAACGCAAAGCCACATAACGCAAGCCATAAGCCCTTGCCGTCCATTGCATCATTTTTTCCATGGCCAATTTGGTTTCCCCATAGCAGCTCGTTGGGTTGGTGGGGGCGTCTTCAGCCACGGGGATTTGCTCCGCATCCCCATATACAGCCGCAGAAGAAGAAAAGACCAAGGAATCTACCTCATGTTTGCGCATGGCTTGCAATAATAACCTGGTACCACCCAGGTTATTGTCATAATACAGCAAAGGTTTCGCCATACTTTCCCCTACCTGAGAGCAAGCGGCAAAATGCAGCACAGCCGTGGGCTTTTCCGCATGAAAAACCTTGTCCAAGAAGGCTTCATCCCGGATATCCCCCTGATAAAAGCGAGCCTTTTGCGGGATGGCAGCCAAATATCCGCTTTGCAAATTGTCAATGATCGCCACATCTTGCCCTTGATCGCATAGAGCCTGGGCCGTATGTCCGCCGATAAAACCGGCGCCGCCAGTGACCAAAATGGACATGAGATTCCCTCCTTTCCCTTGAGCCAAAAGCTTCTTTTCTTTTAGTGTATCATTTGCCTAAGGAAAAAGCAAATTTGAGCGAATTCTGTCTGTTCTCTTTCTGAACAAAAAAGAGAATTTTCTCACTTTTCTTTCTTTTCTCTTGAGCCTTCCTTCCCTTTGTGATACTATACCCATTGAACAAGGCGGGAGAAGCTTGCCAAGGGCTTATCTCCCCGCGCCAGCAAAAAAGGAGATGCAAATGAATACCGTCCATGACGTCATGCAAGCCACCAGCAAAGAACGAAAGCCCAGCCCCTGGAAAAAGGGAATCCTCCTGGCTGCGGGCAGAGGAACTAGGCTTTACCCCATGACCTTGCCAGTAGCCAAGCCTTTGCTGCCTGTGTATGACAAGCCGATGCTTTATTACCCATTGTCCGTTTTGATGCAGGCCGGCATCCAAGAAGTACTCATCATTGTACCCCCTGGAGAATTGGAAATTTTCTCCCGGCTTTTGGGGGATGGAACCAGTTTAGGCATGTCCATCCAATATAAAGAGCAGCCCGTACAACGAGGGATTGCCGATGCCTTTATGGTGGGGGAAGACTTTATCGGTCAAGATCCGGTTTGCCTCATTTTGGGGGACAATATTTTCTATGGGGAAAGCTTAAGACCCTGCTTAGCCCAGGCGCAAGCAACGACGGACTCTGCCATTGTCTTTGGCTGCTGGGTGGAGGACCCTAGACCCTTTGGTGTGGTGGAATTCAACGAAGAGGGCAAAGCCGTGAGCATTGAGGAAAAGCCGGCACATCCCCGTTCTCATTATATCGTACCTGGGTTATATTTCTATGACAACCAGGTGGTGGACATCGCCAAAAACGTTCAGCCCTCCCAACGGGGAGAATTGGAAATCACCTCGGTAAACAATGCCTATTTACAACGGCATCAGCTCCATGTGATTCCTTTGGGTCAGGATTTTGTCTGGCTGGACGCCGGTACGGAAAACAGCCTCTTAGAATCTGCCCATACCATCCGGGCGATCCAAGAGAAAAGCGGCCGCTACGTGGCATGCTTGGAGGAAATTGCTCTGGTAAACGGTTGGATCACGCCGGAGCAGGCGGAGAAAGCCGCCCGCCGCATTGAAAAAACCAAATACGGGCAATATCTCTTATCGGTTTTATCCCAATGGAAATAACCTTTCCCACCACCTCCCAGCTGAGGTGGTGTTTTTTTGCACTGCAAACTAGTTTGGGAAAGTTTTCTAAAATCACACTTTGATCTTGACTTTAACAATATTAAATGATAACATCAATATTATTAAAGGAGAGTGCCTATGGATTTACAAGTTATACCGGAATGGATGACGAATTTAGATGATGAGGATATGGTCTTTATCAAGAAATTCCTTTGCGCTTCCGGCTCCCTGAAAGAAATGGCCCAACAATATCAGGTCACCTATCCCACAGTCAGACTTAGGCTGGACAAGTTGATTCAGAAAATTCAGCTAAGCGACAGTGCGGAAAATGACCCCTATATCGCCTTGGTCAAACGCCTAGCCATCAATGACAGGCTGGATTTTGACACGGCCAAAATCTTGATTACCGAATACAAAAAAAACCAGAGAAAGGTGGAATAACATGAATTTCAGTTTACTTCTTCTCTTTGGCATCCTGCTCTTCATCCTCTTTATCGGTATTGTTTTTCTCCAAATTATCCTGGCGAAACGGGAAAATAAATACCTGGGCTTGATTTTACCAGCGATTTGCTTTTTGCTTTCCTTAATTTTCCCCTTGAACTTTGCCGTTTTTGGCCGTGTGGAAATGCTGTCTACCGCTTTCCAGCTGTTTCTGGTTTTCCTTTTGTCCAATATTCCCACCCTTATTCTATTGGGGATTTATTGGGCTTGCCGGCAAAAATACCGCAGCCAAAATCAGATGAAAAAAATGAATATCCAGGATTTACACTAAGCCCGTTAAACGGGCGAAAATGGCAAAGCCTTTTGCTAGACTTTGCCATTTTTTTCGGTTATCCTAAACTTACGTCATTTACTTAGGAGGAAAACGTCATGACCTTAGGCCAACATTTCGCCCAGGCCCGGAAAAAAGCGGCCTTTCCCAAGAAGAGATCGGGGAAAAGCTAGGCGTTAGCCGGCAGACCATTTCCAAATGGGAAACCGATGAAACCCTGCCAGACATTTGCCAAGCGAAAAAATTAGCTGCTTTATATCATCTCTCCTTAGATGAACTGATTGATTTTGACCTGGATATAGAAGAAATTACGCAAGTCATTGCCAAAACCAGCGAGGAAAAGCAGCAAGCAATCAACTGGACGGAACTTTGGGGACAAAAATACCCGGTGCTCCTCTCTTACCCCCAAACCGTGGACATCCCGTCCTACAGCGGCCCCTTGCAAACCCTGCTCAACCAATTGCGGCAGGATTACGGCTATTCGGAGATGGATGCGCTTTTGGTGCTGAAAGATATTTTGGCTAACGTTTGGCAAGAAAAAAATCAGCCCAAGTAAGGCTGATTCTCTCATCTTAACATACGGTAATCAGAAACGGCTGGTGTATCAGGTTAACCAAGCCGTTTCTACTTTTTTCATCCATTTTCCCACTTGTTTGGCGATTTGCCCCACCAAAAGAGCGGAAATAATGGTGCCTTCCCTAACGCCGTCTAAATGCCCCAGGAAAATCAAGGAAAGCAATACGGAAAGCAAAGCCAAGGAGGTGTCAAAAATCACCTTCATATTCCCAAATTTAATGGGCAACACCTTGCAAAACGTAATGACTAGACCTTCGCCTGGAGTAAGGATAAGGTTAGCCATGACCTCCAAACTGACGCCAAAGGCCAATAAGAGGATACCCACGGCGCAAAGCATCCATTGTTCCATGTACCCGGAAAAAACAATAGGGCTAATGATATACTCGGCTAAGTCAATCATTAAACCGAACAAAATCACCGCGGGAAATTGCAGTAACTGAAACCAATCATACCGTTTACGCAGAATAAGGATTTGCAGCAGAATAAAAATGGAATTAATCAGGATAGTGGTGGTTCCCACAGACAAGCGGGAAATCACCGCCGCCACATAAGGCACGCTGGAAATGGGCGAAGTGCCCAAAGCCGCCTTAATGGAAAAAGCAATCCCAAAAGCCATAATACAAAGGCCGGCGCATAACAACAACAAACGCCTAACCGGATAAGTAATTTTTCTTTTTTCCCCTTGCACCATTTTACTTCTTTTCTACCTACTTTCTGTTTATTCTTGCATCGTCGTACACATCTTGCTCAGCATCTCTTGGAAGACTTCCCTTTCCGCCGGGGTAAAACAACGTGTGGCGTCATTTTCCACTTGGCGAAAAACTTTCTGCATTTCTTTGGCGGCCAAGGCTCCCTTTTCGGTTAAGGAAACATAGAGGGAGCGGCGATTCCCCGCCTTTTGCCTACGCAGGATCAAGCCCGCTTCTTCCATGCGCAATAAAATACTGCCCACGGTGGCAGGCTCAATTTCACAATAGGCGGCAATGGTTTTTTGATCCGCTTCCTGAAATTTCAGCAAAAAATCCAAAACCTTGGGCTGGCCAGGGGTTAAGCCCAACTGACTAGCGCCGCTCAAAATTCTGCGGGAAAACATCGCTTGGGTTTTTATGAACAAATAATGCAGATCTTCCATGCTGATCCCTCATTAATCATAAGCAAGCTTATAGTAACAAAGCTTATTATATCGCTTTTTCTCCCTTGTCAAGAGGGAAAATCTCCGTTTGCAGGGAATTTTTAAACGGAAATTCAGTCCCTTTCCTCCTATGCAGAGGCGGTCAAGGGGATACAATTTACCCTAAACTATGGCCAACGGCATAGCCTAAAGCAGCTAATGACCGCCTACAAAAGCTTTTCTTCCCTTTCTATACAAGCTTTAGGCGACATCACTATTCGTATGAAAACACAAAAAAGCTACGGCATCTACACTATTTCTGCTTTTGGTGGGTATTGGTATGGATATTTTGCTGCTGGGCTCCCTGTTTGTCTGGATTAAGATAGGACTTTGGCTTCCCTTTGCGGTTTGCTTCCCCATTGTGTTGGCCTTAGGAATATGGCTCACGCGCACATATTATTTCCGCACCGCTTATCTTTGTCCCCAATGCCATCACATTTTCCGCCCCAGCTGGAAAGCGTTTCTGTTTTCCAGCCATACCCCTCAAACTCGTCAATTGACTTGCCGCTATTGTGGTCACAAAGGATTTTGCGTAGAACTTTATCAGCCGAAAGTAGACTGAACACAGCCACTGCCTCACTCTGCGCATATTGGCAATAACAGAAGATAAAGCCTACGGCATGCCGTAGGCTTTATGTTAAACGTAACATATATTGTTTCAAATCTTTACGCTGCTTGATCTTTAGCTTTTGCAAGGTAGTAGAAATATACTGCTTAACGGTAAAGGTTAAATCCCCAAATGCGCGGCAATCTCCTGATTTGTCCAACCTCTGGCTACCAG
>CAKRYM010000079.1 GCA_934427095.1 uncultured Bacillota bacterium
GGTAAACGCAAAAGACGGAGAGGCAAATCAGGCAGATAATGAGAAAAATATTTAACCGCCTTAATGTGAAAAAGTTTTTTGCGAATTTTTTTTAAGGATAATTTTATCTTATGATACTGTTTGCCGCAGCCGGTGCATGTGAATGTTTCCTGGTCGATAGCAGCACCACAAACCTGACAATAACGATAACCTTTCGCAGGCTTGTCCTGGTTGTTTAATTGTTCTGATTGCGCCAGATCATTTTGTTCCTGATCATTTTGTGAATCGTCCTTTTTAATAAAGGTTTTTAACAGGATAAAAGTGATTATTCCGCCGGTAACAGAAAACCATAATAAAGTGTAGGTATGAGCGATAAAACAAAAGATGGCATAAACAACAGCGACAAGGAACAAAATGCCGGAAAAAATGTAATAGGTGGCGGGCTTAGCGTTGCCTTTTCTTGCTAGCAGCGAGAAAAGAACAAAAGAACCGCCAAACGAAACAAGGGCTGTAACTCCGATGAGAATATCTTCAGAAGCCACAATATGGGGTTTAATCAGAAGTAAGGAACCCATTAAATCGCCCAAAAGAGCTCCCAGGGCAAATAAAATTGGAAAAGAGACAATACCGCAGAAAAAAGCAAGAAATATCCATAATTTTTTGCTCATATTTCCACCGCCTTTTGTTATAGATAAATAGATAAAGTATATAATTACCTTCTTCACCGTGGCCTCATCATCGTACATCACCATGGCAGTCGTGCCACTGGCACAGAGGTGCGGTGTTCCACTTCTTTTTGTTACTAGGTGTGTTTCGAAACATGAAATATAAGCTATAGGTTAGATTATACCCAGCATTACGCCAGGTATATTTTTGTTTTTTTATACTTGATTTATATTCCGTATCTTTCTTGCAGTTCCCGAATGGCCGCTTCCCTGTCTGCTTCAATGGCTTCAATTTGTATTTCATAGGGGTACATGGCTTCTTGTATCAGAGATTGTCCATATAGGCTATTGAATATCCCCGCTTCGTCTAATTGTTGGGCAATTTCTTGATAGGCTTGATTTTTCTCTCTTTTTATTTTTGTGATATAGTCATCATAAATCTTGTTTAGTACTTCAAGTTCTTTTTCATAGGAAGCATAATCAATATAATTTTGTGATGCGTTTTCTTCTTCATCCTGGAAGCTCTCTTCCAACTCCTTTTGTTTTTCTTCTATAAATTCATCCAGCCAGGTATAATCGTCTTCTATCTCTACGGGAGTAACTTGAGCAATGTTACTGAATGGAGATTCATTTCCGTTTTTTACAGTGGCAACCTTGAAATAAAACGTATGTGCAGGGGATTCGGAAATAATTAGGAAAGCAGAGTAATCTGGTAAATGGTCGATAAGCAACTTCTGCCCTGATCCATTTTCGAAAGCATACCATCTGTTCATATTGTCCACAGCATAATAAACATGATATCCATCTGCGCCGGGAACCACATTCCATTGGAGATTAATTTCCCTATCGGAAAAATCATAGATAAACAAGCCGGTAGGTGCGGGAAGATCTTCAATCTGAAAACCGGCGTAATTGCAATAAGTATCTATGATAATAGATTTTTTTACATCATCCCAAGTGACATGAACATCAAGCGCAGAAAGAACGTCTCTTAGCTTAAAATAATTATTCCCACCGATATTGTAAGCTTGCATGGACAACGGAGCGCCGTTGAATAGAACGGAGGCATTAGACAAAACGGTAGTTTTATTCGTGTATTGAATTTCTTTTTGCAATCCGTAAATTGCGTCTTGATATGGCATACCGGATATCATACCAATTTCTTCCGTTTCTGAATTCCAGGTCACGTCAAACTGTTTGCTTGTACTATTCAATAAGTATGCAATATCGCGAAGTTTGAAATAGTTATATCCCTCAATGTTGAACGAGGTTAAAAGGGTCAACTCATCGTTTACGTAAACATAAGCGTTTTTCGGTTCTGCTTCGATAGAATCCGCTGCCGCTGGCACAGATAAAGAGAACAGAAGAATAAAAATTAAGCAGAGTGTAAATAAATGTTTTTTCATTGTTTTTCCTCCTTTTTTCTTAGAATAGCAACTTGTTGATTAATTTTTTTAATGTTTCTATTATAGTTGTCTTTTTCGTATAGTATATCGTTAATTATATTAACATTCAACATTTATTGACAATTTTTGTCAGAATATTAATATTTGTCTGTACTGACAGAGAAAGGTCGGTATTCCTCTAGCGGATACCGGCCTTTCTTATAGATTAATCCATGGCTTCCTGGCTCTCTTTGTCCGGGAAGTTTTCTTTTTTCCACTGGCTGAAAAATGGTTCTGTTTGCATGTACTGTGTAAGTTGATCTAAATGATGTACGGTATTTGGGGTTAAAAAGTGCTCAATTTTTTCTGCTTCTTCCAACTCGTCTTCTTGTTGATTCAGTGTGCGCAAAAAACGTAATAAAACTTCATGACGATAGAGGAGATAGGCCCCCATTTTTTGACCTTTATCCGTTAATTGAATATAACCATAGCGCATGGCGTGAATATAACCGCTAGCATTTAGCTGCTGCACCATTTTACTCACAGAAGACGGGCGCACATGAAGTGTTCTTGCCAAATCCATTACTCTGACCTGGGGCTTATCCGCTAGGATACGGCAAATCATTTCCAAATAGTCTTCCATGGCCGCAGTTAAGGGGGCATGGGTATTTTTTTGATATCCTTTTAGTGTGTAAAATTGGTCGGTAGGTTTATTCATGGAGCTGATCCTGCCTATTTTCTTTTTGCACCCGTGCCTTGGGCGCTGCATATGATATTACAAAGTTTCCTGAAACTAAAATTATTCGAAAGTGAGTGAGATTATGCGCCCTTATCGTACCTTAAAGGAGCTTAACCCAGGGGAAACCGGGGTGGTTTCTAGTTTGCAAATGCAAGGCAGCCTTCGGCGGCGCTTTTTGGATATTGGATTGATTGCAGATACGCCCGTTCTTTGTTTGGGGCGTAGCCCTGGGGGGGATCCTGCAGCATATTTGATTCGTGGTGCAGTGATTGCCATTCGTGGAAAAGATAGTAAAGACGTATGGTTGAAAGAAGCTTAGGCGGAGGTAATGATGGGACTGACCAATTGCTCTGTTGGAACAAACGCTGTGGATCAGGGGTTGGTAATTCACCGGAAAAAAACTTCTGATAAAGTCATTGCCTTGGCAGGAAATCCCAATGTGGGACAAAGCACAATCTTTAACGGGTTAACTGGTATGAATCAGCATACGGGGAATTGGCCGGGAAAAACTGTTGCTAATGCCCAGGGATTTTGCCGTACGGCCAAGCATGATTATATTTTTGTGGATATTCCAGGGACCTATTCCTTGCTGGCTCATTCGGCAGAAGAAGAGGTGGCGCGAAATTTTCTTTGTTTCGCACAGCCTGATGCGGTAATTGTGGTTTGTGATGCTACTTGTTTGGAACGAAATCTCAATCTTGTGCTACAAACCATGGAAATTTGCTCTAAGGTCATTGTTTGCGTCAATCTATTGGATGAGGCAGAAAGAAAGCATATTCAGATCAATTTCCCTTTGCTCCAGAAAAAGCTGGGTGTGCCGGTCATTGGCATTACCGCCAGAGAACAGAATCATTTGATGCGTCTTTTGACTCAGCTGGATCAAATGGTAGATTCACCTAGTCAAAAAGCCACATCACCGGTGGTTTACCCCCAAGAAATAACAGAGGCGGTGAGGGCTCTTTCTCCCTGGGTGGAGCAAGCTTTTGGAGAAAATTATTGTAATGACTGGTTAGCCATGGCGCTATTAGAAGGGGACGAAACCTTGCTGGCGGAAATATGGCAGCATTGTACTCCTGATGATGAGGTCAGGCAAAACATGGAAGATTGTTTGGCAGAAAGCAGGAAAAAGCTGGCTGCCCAGGGCCTAACACAAGAAGACCTCAGAGATCGAATCGTAACGGCATTGGTGCATACGGCAGAAGAAATCTGCCAAGGTGTGGTAAGCTATCCAGCAACACAAGCCCATTCTTTTGATCGGAAAATGGACCGCATCTTGACTAGCAAAAGTACTGGTTATCCAGTGATGCTGTTATTGTTAGCGCTCATTTTTTGGCTGACCATTGAAGGGGCAAATTATCCTTCGCAATTGCTGTCTGAAGGGCTGTTTTGGTTACAGGACCAGTTGACCTTGCTGTTTACGCACTTAAATGCGCCAGATTGGTTGCATGGAGCGCTAGTATTAGGGGTTTACCGAGTGGTAGCCTGGGTGGTTTCCGTGATGCTGCCGCCAATGGCCATCTTTTTCCCTTTGTTTACGTTGTTGGAGGATTCCGGTTATTTGCCTAGGGTGGCGTATAACTTGGACCGCCCCTTTCAGCGTTGTCATGCCTGCGGAAAACAAGCCTTGACCATGTCCATGGGGTTTGGTTGTAACGCTGCGGGTATTGTAGGCTGCCGAATTATTGATTCACCACGGGAACGGTTACTGGCTATTTTAACCAATAATTTCGTGCCTTGTAATGGGAGATTTCCCATTTTAATTACCATCATTACGATGTTTTTTCTAGGAACCGCCAGGGGACCCTTTTCCGGTATTTTTTCTGCCTGTTTACTGACTTTACTCATTCTTTTGGGGGTAGGAATGACGTTATTGGTGACAAAATTTCTTTCTACCACCATATTAAAAGGCGTTCCCTCATCATTTTTGTTGGAGCTTCCTCCTTATCGAAAGCCACAGATCGGTAAAGTGATTGTTCGTTATGTGGTTGACCGGACCTTGTTTGTCCTAGTGCGCGCTGTATTGGCCGCAGCTCCGGCTGGCTTATTAATTTGGGTAATGGCAAATGTACAGATAGCAGGGAATAGCCTCCTTAATCACTGTGCAACTTTCTTAGATCCTTTTGCTACGATAATGGGGTTGGATGGAGTCATTCTTCTGGGGTTTATTTTGGGTTTCCCAGCCAATGAAATTGTAATTCCCATTGTGATCATGGCCTATTTGTCTCAAGGCACTTTAGTCGATTTGGGGAATATTGAAACAATGAAGACACTGTTTGTTGCACAAGGTTGGACTTGGGTAACAGCAGGCAGTATGTTGCTGTTTACGCTATTTCATTGGCCTTGTGCCACCTCTCTTTTGGTTATTAAAAAGGAGACTGGTAGCTGGAAATGGTCAGCATTAGCCTTTTTGATTCCTACGGTGGTAGGCGTGGTTCTTTGCTCAGCATTTTCTTGTATAGCAGGGCTTTTTCTTTAATTCCATTTTTAGAATAACCTAGCGGACTGTGAAAACAGGCTGCTGGGTTATTTTTTTGAAATATTACTTGACAATGGCATGTTTATTGTGTATTCTGTATATGCTGTATATATACAGATGAGGTGATTGTTTGAATATTATTGTCAGAAATAGCGATCAACGGCCCATTTATGAACAGATATACGCGCAGATCAAAAGTGCAATCCTAAACGGGGAGCTGAAAGTAGGAGATATGCTTCCTTCGATTCGGGGTTTGGCAAAAGATCTTCGCATCAGTGTGATTACCACGAAACGCGCTTACGACGAATTGGAACGAGATGGGTATATTTATACTGTGGCGGCAAAAGGCTGCTATGTTGCGGAGAAAAATTTGGACTTAATCCGTGAAACCCATTTATGCGAAATAGAAAGGCATATGCGCGCCATATGTGAACTTGCTGCTTTATGTGGTTTAAACAAGGATCAATTATTGGAAATGCAACGGACGATAGAAAACGAGGAGATCAGCGATGAATCAAGCCATTGAAATTAAAAATTTGAGCAAAAGATACGCAGATTTTTATCTGGATCATGTTACATTTTCTCTGCCAGCTGGGGCAATTATGGGGTTGGTGGGGGAGAATGGCGCTGGGAAAAGTACCATTATTCAATTAATCATGAATGGAATCAACCGGGAGGATGGGGACATTACCGTATTAGACGTGGATAATCAAAGCCCCATGTTTACGCAGTTGAAAAATGATATTGGCGTGGTACTGGACGAGGCTTATTTCCCAGAAGAGATGACCCCCAAGCAAGTCAATCAAGTCATGAAACTTACTTATCAGAATTGGGATGAAGAAAGATTCTGGGTATATTTGCAGCGATTTGCTTTGCCGGAGAAAAAGCCCTTCAAACAGTTTTCCCGTGGTATGCGCATGAAGTTGGCTATTGCTGTGGCGTTATCTCATCATCCACGTTTATTGATCCTAGATGAAGCAACCAGTGGTTTGGATCCCATGGTGCGCGATGAGATCTTGGATATTTTCAACGAATTTACTCGCGACGAAACCCACTCCATTTTACTTTCTTCCCATATTGTCAGCGATTTAGAAAAGATTTGCGACTATATTGCCTTTATTCACAAAGGCAAGCTAATGTTTTGCGAAGAAAAAGATCGGCTTTTGCAAGAATATGCTATTGCAAAATTAACGCCTATGGAATTTGAAGCCTTACCTGAGCAAGCGGTATATGGCGCAAAGCACGGGGCTTTTGGTGTGGAGACTTTGGTACGTAAGAATGAGATTCGCCAAGATGTCCCCATAGAAAACACCACGTTAGAGGATATTATTCTCTTCTTGGCTAAGGAGGATCATTAAGATGATTGCTTTGTTGTTGAAAGATATTTATGTGGTGACCAAACAAATTGGCCTTTTGTTGTTTTTTGTTGTTGTTTTCGGGATGTTTACTCAAGAGGGAATGGCAGGTTTTGCCATTGTTTATGCCTCGCTACTGCCTATGACTGCCTTATCTTATGATGAACGGGCAAAATGGGATAGACTTGCAGCCACGATGCCGTATTCTGCCTTT
The DNA here is from genome assembly GCA_934427095.1 of uncultured Bacillota bacterium. Classification (GTDB taxonomy): domain Bacteria; phylum Bacillota; class Dehalobacteriia; order UBA4068; family UBA4068; genus RGIG3155. Next base: position 6,814 of record CAKRYM010000079.1, read on the forward strand.
TCCATCGTCTTTGGCAAGTATTTATTGGGCTATCTATTTTTAGTTGTGGCGGCGGTTTTATGTTCCGGTGGTCAATTGCTTTTGAGCCTAACTGGGCTTACATCGGTTTCTCTTCAATTCTTTTTTACCATTTTAGGCGCAATTATGGGGGCGTTACTGTTACTAGCCATTACATTGCCTCTCCAGTTCCGTTTTGGGGTAGAAAAAGGCCGTATGTTTTTTTTGGTTGCCATTGGAGCTATGGTAGGGCTAACC
>CAKRYM010000080.1 GCA_934427095.1 uncultured Bacillota bacterium
TTTACAGGCCCATGCAGACATTCATATCCACCTTTGTGGAGATGCCTGCTACAGAGCCACTACTGCTATACTGCCACATCTCAAAGTCATAGTAAAAATCAGGATTAGTATAATATCCAGCAAACCACCAGGTATAATCCGTCAACGCATCCAACTGATAACTCATATAAGCCAAATCGCCGTAAAGATAAACCCCTGGAACATAATCATCTTGCTCAATCCGTTCACAAAAAGCGTCAGCGCAAGCGGTCAACGTTTCCCGACTAATGCCATTGGTTCTCGCATCAGCTTGTCCCATGTATTCCCAGTCAAAATACACCGGGTATTCCAGATCTTCCCCGCGCAGCGTATCTAAAACGAATTCCGCTTCTTCTATTGCTTCCGCAGTAGAGATTGCCTGAGAGAAGAAATAAACGCCCACGTCTAATCCAGCTTCCTGGGCACCAGCCAGATTCTCCTCAAACTTCTCGTCTAAGTAGATATCTCCACGGGTGCTTCCTCTATACCCTAGACGGATAATGACATACTCAATACCATCTTCAGCAACCGCGTCCCAATCGATTTCTCCATTATGTTCAGAAACGTCGATCCCAATAGAACCTTCGCCTGCCACATAGACTTTTTTATCATCCGTGCTTAGAAAATCCGTAGAGCGATAGGAATTCTTTTCCACATCAGGCAGTACGTCCACCACTTTCGTACCAAAGAACAACTCTTCACTATTCTCTACGCCATCTTCATATACGCGTATCTCTGCGCCGGCTAAATTATGAATCGTCCCATTGATCTGCGTATTTTCCAAAATCACCGTTTTAGTGGGGCCTACAATGATCAAATCCCCGTTTACCGTAGTATTCAACAGCTGTGCCTGCTCTGCGGCAATCACACCGTTACCAAAACAAGTGTCCACATACAAACCAGAACTACGCCAAAGACCGCCGATCAAATTATTCAGCAAATTTACCACTTCAGCACGGGTAATATATTCTTCAGGTCGAAGCTGATCCGTGCTATCGGTGATATAACCACCGGCTTGTAACGTCAAAATAGCCGGCAAAGCCCAATCTGCAACTTGGGCGCTATCCGCATAAGGTAAAACAGCGTCCGCTGGGAAATTGCTATCATATCCTAAAGCCCTAGCCATCATCACCATAGCTTCCTGCCGAGTGATACCGTCATTAGGACGAGCATAACCATTATACCCTTCCATTACCCCAGCAGCGTTCAAACGTAAAACATATTCAGTATACCAGTCTGTGTCAGCCAAATCAGAAAAAGTATTGGCTGCGGTTTCCGTATAGCATAATGTCCGGTCCAAAATGGCTGCCATTTCCCCACGGGTAATGCCTTCGTCAGGCCGGAATTTTCCATTATACCCTTCAATGACTTTTAACCCGCTCCAACGTTCAATGGCTTCCTCTGCCCAATGACCCTCTATGTCTGAGTAAGTCGCCCCATAAGCCAAAACAGGCAGTAAAAAGACTAGACACAACGCTAACAACAACGATTTTCTGAATACCTTCATAAGCAAACAATCTCTCCTCTAAAAACAGTATGCTGACATTATACCACAAAATCTCGGACAGGGAAAGCAAAGCCTATACAAAAGCTGGCGAAATGAAGTGAACCTTAACTGAATTTTTCACGAATAAAGCAAAAAACAAGCATAAACGGGTTATCTGTTAAAAGTACAATCTATTCTTTTTCCCTGCTCCATGATATAATGACTAAAGACAATCAACAAAAAATGCTTATCGGATACTCTACATCCGTTTACCTATTCTGTATTTGGAGGTGAGGTTCGCATGGATTCTCTGCTCTCCCAAATTTTCTCTCGGATCAAAGAGTTGATTACTTATATCGTACAGTGGGTAATCAACAATCCCGCAACCATGGGCGAATGGTACAGCGCTATCATTCGCTGGGTTATGCCTATTTTGGCGTTAGCAATTCTTACCACCATTCTTAGGACCATGCTAAAAGTAAAAAATCCTGTAGAAATATGGGGACATCTGCAAGCAGGGGAAAACGTCAGTTTCCCTATTTTGCATTGGGAATGCACCGTGGGACGAGCTAAGCATTGCGATATTTTAATCAATATGCCCACCGTATCCAGAACACAATGCTCCCTAACCAGACAGGACGATGGGTCCTGGCTTGTTTATAATCTTTCTCAGCATAGCCCAACCTGTGTCAACGGGCAGGAATGTACGGGCCCTACGGATATTGCTGCTGGCGACCGTCTTTCTTTTGGGTCGGTGGATTTGACCTTTGCGCCGATGACAGAAGAAGAAATGGGGGCGATGCAACAAAAGCGTAGGCAAACTGCACGGCCCGCAGCCCCGTGGCGCTCCATGTTACTACTGTCTTTGTTCCAAATCTTGACCGCCGGAGAGTTAGCCCTTTATCGCTCTGATCACGCTTTAAAAATCGCCATTTGTTTCGGCATTCTCATGGCACTAATGTGGAGCTATGTCCTGGGGAGCCGAATTCTAGGCAGGCGCGGCTTCGAAGCGGAATTATTGGCTTTCTTTTCTTGCACGCTTTGCTTAGCTGTTGTGGCCTCCTCAGCCCCCTCTGCCTTGCCCAAGCAAACCATCGCCATTATTCTTGGAGTATTTCTTTTCCTTGCTTTGGGGATATATCTACGCGATCTCACGCGGGCAACACAAACCCGCCATCTTATGGGCTTTGTTACCATAGGTCTCTTGGCTTTGTCCCTGATTTTTGGTACAGTGACCAATGGTGCCCAGAACTGGATTACGATTGCTGGCATTTCAGTACAACCGTCTGAATTAGCAAAAATTACGTTTATTTTTGCTGGTGCGGCCACATTAGACAGGCTTTTTGACCGACATAACCTATGGATGTTTATTGCATTCTCTGTTGCCTGTATGGGTATGCTCGCCTTAATGAGCGATTTCGGCGGGGCCGCCATCTTTTTTGTGGTCTTTTTGATTATCGCCTTCCTGCGTTCCGGAGATTTTGCCACGCTATCCCTGATTACCGCAGGAGCAGCTGCAGCTATCGGCCTTATGCTCAGATTCAAACCGTATATTGCAGAACGTTTTGCGACCTGGGGCCATGCCTGGGAATTCGCTTCTAGTGGCGGTTATCAGCAAGTTCGCGCCATGTCTGCAGCGGCAAGCGGAGGGCTGATCGGCGTTGGCGGCGGAAATGGCTGGCTCAGGCATATTGCCGCTAGCGATACCGATTTGGTTTTCGCCCTTGTCTGCGAAGAATGGGGGCTAATCATCGCTTTATTGTTGGTAGCCAGTATCATTTCCCTGGCTATTTTTACCGTCCGGGTGACCAGGTCAGGCCGGTCCTCTTTCTATACTATAGCCGCCTGCGCAGCTGCGTCCTTGTTGGTTTTCCAAACCACATTAAACGTCCTTGGTTCTGTTGATCTGTTGCCTTTAACTGGCGTCACCTTCCCCTTTTTATCCAACGGCGGCACATCCATGCTCGCCACTTGGGGGTTGCTGGCTTTTATTAAAGCAGCGGATACCCGACAAGACGCTAGTTTTGCCGTAAGACGTCATCCACAAGTGGAACAAGATGAAGAAGAGGAAGACGATTTTCCCCCACAAATTATCCCGCCTACATCTACAAAACAGGAACCCGTACACGATCCCATCAGTGAGGCATTTGATCGCGAGCCGGATTTCAATATATTCTCCACAGATGCTGATTTCTCAGCCAAGAGAGGAGGGGGCTCCAAATGAAAAAAATTACCAGAAGGACGATTATCTGTGTGTTTCTTGCCCTGATTTTGGCCTTTGGGGCCGGAGTCTTTACCATTCAGTTTTTGCGGGAAGGAAATACCTGGGCAGCTTATGCCGCAAACGAGCATCTCTATCATAATGGCATGCTTGCCTCAGGAACGATTAAAGACAACAGCGGCGTTACTTTGGCAGAGGCTACGGATAACGGTTGGATCTATCATGATAACTCCACCATTCGCAGAGCAACTTTGCATGCGGTTGGTGATGCACAAGGGAAAATTGGCGTGGGCGCCATTACCGCTTTTGCGGATAAGCTAAGCGGCTATAATCTGATAACCGGAGCAAGGACACTGTTCCCCGGCGGAAGGCAAATTTGGCTAACCATTGATGCGGAACTTTGCAGCCGCACCTATGATGCTATGAACGGCCTTAACGGCTGCGTGGGAATGTATAATTACAATACAGGCGAGATTCTCTGCATGGTTTCCTCCCCTACTTTTGATCCCAACCATCCAGAAGCTGTTGATGAAGATGATCCCGATTTTCAAGGGGTTTATCTGAACCGCTTTCTCTCCTCGACGTTTATTCCTGGTTCTACGTTTAAGTTGGTAACCGTAAACGCGGCGTTAAACGAGATTGATGATGTAATGCAGCGCACCTTCACTTGTACGGGTAGCCAAGAAATTGGTAACGATACCATTACTTGCGCCGCCAAACATGGGGAGATGAATTTGCAAGAAGCCCTGACCGTTTCTTGTAACTGCGTATTCGGTCAATTGGCAGTAGAGCTGGGTAGCGAGACCATGGAACGATACGCTGAAGCCTGTGGATTAACCGATTCCTACAATATTGATGGCATACCTACCGCCAAATCTACTTTCAATTTTGACACTGACGACGGCTATTTGGCCTGGTCTGGGGTTGGCCAAGGCTATGACATGGTTAATCCTTGTGCGCTCATGATTTACACAGGCGCTATTGCCAATAATGGGCAAGCTGCTGTTCCCCATCTAATTTCCAAAGTGACCACAGAGGATGGACTGAAACTAAATTTATATTACGCTAAGAAAACAAAAGAATTAATTGATCCGGAAACCGCTACTCTTGTCAATCAAATGATGCGAGACAATGTAACCCTCAGTTATGGCAGCTACAACTTTTCCGGCCTTACCGTAGGTGCGAAAACTGGCACAGCGGAATCAGATCTTTCCGAAAAAAATAATGCTTGGTTCACTGGCTTTGTCCAGGATGAGGCGCATCCCTATGCCTTTGTCGTATATTTGGAAGGCGGCGGTAGCGGTATTAGCGCCGCCATGCGCGTGGCTAGCGCCATGTTGGAAAAAGCCATCGCTCTAGGCTATTAGCTTAAAAAATGCACGGAAGCGATAGGAGAAACCGATGAAAAAACAAAGTTGTTTTCGCATTTTTGGCGCTTTAATCATTTTGGTGATTGTTTTTTGCGCATTTGGACATCCCATGATCTCTTTACACAATGGGCGGTTAAAACAGGCTATTCTGGCTACCGAAGGGCAAGAATCCATCCCATTGTTCCTTTTGATTGGGACACCTTATATACCTTTGATCCCTACACCAGCAAAGAAGAAATACAAGAAACCATTGGTTGCAAGAGTTTTGCCATTCGGGAAACGGTTAGCGAAGGAATGGTCCAGCTGATCTTTATCAAAGACAACCGTGTGACAGCCAGTGTATGCGGATATGCGGAAAATCCAGGTTATCAGCTCAATTTCCAAAGTCCCGTCACAAAAGAAGATGACGCTGTCTTTTCCCTTAGCCAGCAAGGAGAAGTACTTCTCCTAACCGAACAATAACAAAACCAAGAAAACGCCCCTATCAAAAAGGTGTGCCCCCATAAGAAAGTAATTTGATTGTCGCGGGGCGGCATGGCCGAATGGTCATGCCGGTTCCTGTTTCATCCGTTCTTCCACGATACAACGCTTGCAAGAAGCACAGATCTCATATTGGCGCGCGCAGTAACGCAAAACAGCCCTGACATTTTAATGTCAGGGCTGTTAACCTCGCAGAGCACACATACAGGGCTTATCCCTATATAGAAGTGCGCCCTTATATCTCTAAGGGATTTGGCTTTGCCTCAATTTCGCGATAAACTGAGATTTATTCATCAAATTTGTCTTTTCTGAACCATTTCTTCCAAAAACGATAATTCGACCACACAAAGACTGCGGCATATACGATAGCAAACAGGACAAATAACAATTTACCTGTTATGTCCATATCACTATTCACAACCTGATATGCTCCAATCCTGGATAATACCAAAACTTTAGGAGCAAATCTACCTTCATAAGTGTCATTTTGGAAAATTACTTTTCTTCGCGCCCCTGTCAAAAGACAGGGGCGTTCGTTTTCCATTCTTATTGCAGCAAATCTGTCAAGGATTCCTCTTCAACGCTTACGCTATGAAAAGCGACATAAGCGCTATACTGGGTATCAAAAACTTTATAATAGCCGGTTGACTGGTTTTCTTCTTCCACAATTAATTGTTCATATTTCCCAGCGTAATAAAGAACCGTTTCTCCCTCTGGATCTCCGTATACCGGCGTATTGGCCTCTGTAATAGTGGCAATCATCACTGGCTCTTTTTCGTCCCAAGCGGTATGATAAAGGTAGTCGGCGCTAATATACGCTTTATCCCCATAGCAAAGGACCTCAATCCATTCATTCTCTGCATCATCTAAAATTCCTGTGGTTAAGACGGAAAAAATCGTTCCCCTTAGCGCAGTATTAATGATTCGCCCATCCATAGATGGCGTAATGCGCACATTAACATAATCCGTATCCACCACAATACCAATATCCTGGTAGACCGGATTTTCAGTGCTTAGTTCCGTCTGACCAGTATTTTCTTGGTCAGAGGGGTTTTCTGTCCCATCAGGCGTTTTTTCTCCGCAGGCAGAAAACAGCAGCAACACACAAAAGAGCATTAGCAAAAGGAACAATTTTTTCATGACGGACCTTCCTTTCTCTACAGCAAGGAGTCATCAATCTCATCCAGAAAATGCTTTCTCTCCTCCATTGCACTAAAAACTTCACTCCGCTGAAATATTTCCGTGTCCATTTCGCCCAAAATAAAGCCTTCTTCACTACCGGCTTCTGCCAAGATGCGGCCTAAAGGGTCAACAATCATGGAGTTGCCAGAATAGACCGAACCAGGGGCACCTGTATGATTCGCAGCAATAAGGTAACAACGATTTTCCGCTGCTCTGGCCTGAC
>CAKRYM010000081.1 GCA_934427095.1 uncultured Bacillota bacterium
TTAAAAGCAGAATTTACCTTGCCTGAGGTTAGCCAAACCGTGATTATTACTCGAACCGCCGGTCGTACACCTGTACCAGAACGGGAATCCATTCGGGCGTTGGCGCAGCATCAGTCCACCATGGTTCTTTTCCTTAGCACTTCTTTTACGGAAACATTGCAGGCGGATTTACTGGCGGGCGGCTATCCTGGCCATACGCCAGTAGCGGTCGTTTATAAGGCTACCTGGCCGGAGGAAAAGATTTTCCGCTGCACAGTAGAAACGCTGCATGAAACGGTAAGCAAAAACGGTTTGACCAAAACCGCCTTAATCATTGTGGGTAATTGTTTGGGAGATGAGTATATGCGTTCTATGTTATATCACCCTGGCTTTAGTACGGAATACCGTGAGGCCACAGAATGAAATTAGCCTTATTTGCTTATAGTCGGCAAGGCTGCGCGACTGGGCGTAAGGTGCTCACTTGCTTTGCTTGCGCGGAAAAGAGAGCTTATACCATGGAGCGGTTTCAGGAAACGGATTTTCTTTCGCTACAGCAGCCTGCGCATCCCTTTTACGGAGAATTGTTTCACTGGGCGGATGTATTGATTTTTATCGGTGCTTGTGGTATTGCCGTACGAGAAATCGCACCACATCTTCAGGACAAGCGAACAGATCCAGCGGTTATTTGCCTGGATGAACTAGGGCAATATGTCATTCCCTTATTATCCGGCCATATTGGCGGAGCAAATGCGCTGGCTAAACAGATTGCTAGGGCATTACATGCCGTGCCGGTAATTACTACGGCGACGGATATCCAGCATAAATTTTCTGTGGATGCCTGGGCAACAGAAAACGGCTTTATTCTGGATGACATTTCTCTGGCGAAAGCGGTATCCGCAGCAATTTTGGAGAAAGATATCCCGTTAGCTTGTGATTTTCCCATTGTTTCTCTTTACCCCAAAGGGGTGACGCCTGGAAACGCAGGGGAGATTGGAATCTATATCGGTTACAAAAGGCAAACACCCTTTACCAAAACCCTGCGTTTACTTCCCCGCGTATTACATCTAGGTATCGGCTGCCGTAAAGGCACAGACGTTGACATTATTCGTTTGGCAGTGGAAACAGTTTTGCGGGAAAATCATTTGGACGAACGGGCCGTGAAGTGCGTGGCCTCTATTGATTTGAAGCAAGGAGAACCAGGTCTTTGTGCTGTCTGTAAGGAAAAGGCCTGGAAAACTCACTTTTATAGGGCAGAAGAATTGCAAGCAGTCCCAGGAAATTTTACGCCGTCTCCTTTTGTAGAAAGCATTACTGGCGTGGATAATGTCTGTGAACGAGCCGCCTTGTTGGGGGCAGATACTTTGCTTGTCAGAAAAACTGTATTCAATGGCGTAACCATAGCCATTGCCGTAGAAAATTTGGAGGTGTCCTTTGGGTAAAGTGATGGTTGTGGGCATTGGCCCAGGAAACGAAGACAATATGACCATTCGGGCTGATCGTGCATTAAGACATTGTGAGATAATCATTGGTTATCAGGTTTATGTAGAGCTAGTGAAAGAGCGTTATGCTGGCAAAACATTTCTAACCACGCCGATGACCCAGGAGAAAAAACGCTGCCAAATGGCCCTTGATTTAGCAAGAGAAGGAAAAACCGTGGCTATGGTTTGTTCTGGGGATAGCGGTATCTATGGGATGGCTGCTTTGCTTTATGAATTAAAAGGAGAAAGCAAAAGCCCTGAGATTGAAGTCGTCCCGGGGCTAACTGCTGCTTGTAGTGGCGCTGCTTTGCTGGGTGCGCCGTTAACTCATGATTTTGCGGTGATTAGTTTAAGCGACCGCCTAACGGAATGGCAGAAGATGGAACAGCGGTTAACCGCTGCGGCTTTGGCTGATCTGTCGATTGTTCTTTATAATCCGGCCAGTAAAGGTCGGCCCGATTATTTGCGGAGGGCTTGTGATATTCTCCTACAGCATTTGCCCAAAGATCGTCCCTGCGGTATCGCACAGAACATTGGTCGGGCAGGGCAAAATCAGCGATTACTTTCCCTGGGGGAATTACGGGATGCAGATGTGGATATGTTTTGCACGGTGTTTATTGGTAATGCAATGACCAAAATAATCGAGGGGAAATTGGTCACCCCAAGAGGGTATCGGGATGTATAAGATTTGCGTTTTCGCCGGCACCACAGAAGGTAGGAAGCTGATCGATTTTTTACGTACACAGCCTATTGCCATCACTGCCTGTGTGGCCACGGAATATGGAGAAACCTTTCTTGCCAGTGGAGAACATCTCACTATTTCTGCCAAACGGTTATCCAGGGAAGAGATGACGGAGTTGTTTTCTTGCACGAGGTTTGACTTGGTGGTGGACGCTACTCATCCTTACGCTACTTCCGTGACGGAAAGTATTGCGGCTGCCTGCAAGGAAACCAAAACCGTATATTTGCGGCTTTTGCGTAGCCCTTCTTCTTTGCCTGGTGACGCCGTATTTGTTCAGGATATTGCGGCGGCGATAGATTTTTTACAGACCAGTGAGGGGAACATTCTTTTCACCACAGGAAGCAAAGATTTATGTAAATGGCAAGGGATAAAGAACTTTGCCCAGCGTGCCTATGTCCGGGTTTTACCTATGGATACATCGTTAGCTGCCTGTACTACTGCGGGGCTTGACCCTTCTCATATCATTGCCATGCAGGGACCTTTTTCGGAAGAGATGAATCTGGCGATGCTTCGTTTTGCCTCGGCAGAATACCTGGTTACTAAAGACAGTGGTGAAGCGGGCGGCTTTATGAACAAGGTTTCTGCTGCTGAAAAAGCAGGGGCTAAGGTCATTGTGATTGGTCGCCCACCAGAGCAGCAGGGACTCTCTTTCTCAGAAACCATCCAGGTGCTGGTTGAACGCTTTGGCTGCGTTTTACGCCCTCAAGTATGCGTATTAGGAATAGGCCCTGGTAGTACAGATGCCATGACAAAAGAAGTACGTGAAGCGATTCGGCGGGCAGACTGTCTGATTGGCGCGAAACGAATGTTGTCTGCGGTTGCTTTTCCTAGGCAAATGACTTATGCTGCTATTTCCCCACAGGAGATTGCTGACTTTATCTTGTCTCATCCAGAATATCAGCATATTGCCGTCGTGATGTCAGGGGATGTTGGCTTTTTCAGCGGAACCAAAAAGTTGCTTCCTTTGTTGAACCAATGTCAGGTAGACGTTTTACCAGGCTTAAGTTCTTTGGCCTATTTTTGTGCAAAACTTCACACCTCTTATGAGGACGTAACTGTTATTAGCTTGCATGGAAGGCCGCACAATCTTGTAACGGATATTCGTGCAAACATAAAAGTGTTTGTCTTGGTAGGAGAGGGACAAGAATTAAACCAATTATGTAAGACTTTAATCGAGGCTGGTTTGGGGAAAGTAAAAATCAGCATTGGAGAACGGCTAAGCTATCCGGATGAGAAAATTACCCGGGGAACAGCGGCTTCGCTTGTGGAAGGGGTTTATGCGTCTTTGAGCGTGGCTTTACTGGAAAATGAATGTCCTGATGTGATTATAACCCATGGCTTGCCGGACAGCGTATTTCAACGGGGGACAAGCGCAGAGGGCCTTGTGCCTATGACAAAAAGTGAAGTACGTTCCGTTTGTCTTTCTAAACTACAGCTGACGGAAAGGGCTGTTTGTTGGGATATCGGCGCGGGAACTGGCTCTGTTGCTATAGAAATGGCGTTGCAGTGTAAAAAAGGGCAAGTATATGCTATTGAACGGAATCCAGAAGCCGTTACCCTTTTACAGCAAAATTGTGCCGCGTTTGGGGTGGAAAATTTGACAGTGGTAAGTGCAACGGCACCTGAAGCTTGTTTAGAGCTGCCTCGTCCTACCCATGTGTTCATTGGGGGCAGCTCTGGGAATATCCAGGATATTTTGATCGCCATTTTGCAGAAAAATCCTAAAGCCCGCATTGTAGCCACGGCGATTTCTCTTGAATCAATTTCTGCACTGACCGCTTGTCTTACTGATTTTCCGTTTAGAGAAACAGAAGTGATTACCATGACCGTTGCCAGAAGCAAAAAAGCGGGTTGCTATCATTTGATGACTGGACAGAACCCCATTTATCTGTTTACCTTACAAGGAGGGGGAGCGCAAACATGAGTTATGCTGTTTTTCCTATCCTCATGGGGTTTTGTCTAGATCTCCTGCTAGGTGACCCGCATGGTTTCCCGCATCCGGTGGTGTGGATGGGTAAACTAATCCACTGGTTGGAACAGGGGGTGCGCCGAGTTTTTCCGAAAACGCCAACTGGGGAAAAAATTGCCGGCGCTGTTTTATGGTTACTTGTGGTAGCCGTTGCCTTTTCCATCCCCTTTTTGGTTTTATTGCTGTGTGAGAAAATCAGCCCTTGGTTGCGCTTGGCTGTGGAAAGTATGATGTGCTGGCAAATTCTTGCCACCAAATCCTTGCGGGATGAGAGTATGAAGGTTTATGCAGCCTTAGAAAGCGGGGATATTGAGCAAGCGAGAAAAGCTGTTTCCATGATTGTGGGTAGGGATACAGCCCGGCTGGATGACGCAGCCATAACTCGTGCGGCGGTAGAAACCGTTGCGGAGAATACGTCCGATGGTGTGGTGGCACCACTTTTCTTTCTTGCCCTGGGGGGAGCCCCTTTAGGCTTCTTATATAAAGCGGTAAACACCATGGATTCTATGCTGGGTTATGTGGAGCCTCCCTATCAAAATATTGGTATGATTCCAGCGAAAGCAGACGATGTTTTCAACTTTATTCCTTCTCGGCTTTCCGCCTTACTTATGTTGCTTAGCGGTTGGTTATGTATGTTGGATGTGCGAAATGGTTGGCAAATTTTCCGGCGAGACCGTTTCAATCATGCTAGCCCTAATTCGGCGCAGACAGAATCGGTTTGCGCGGGTTTACTGGGAATACGATTGGCTGGGGATGCCTGGTATCACGGCGTGCTGCATCAAAAGAAGTATATTGGGGATGCGAAAAGGGAAATTTCCCATGGGGATATTCCGCTTGCCGGCCAATTATTATATATTACTGCTGTTCTTGCCTTACTTCTTTGTTGCGGTATGAAGTTGCTCGTCTACTAAGGAGAGAAAGATGCTTTACCAAACGAAAAACCCCCATGGAGGGGATATCTATGGGGAAAATATTACCTTGGACTATTCTGCAAATATTAATCCTCTAGGAACGCCAACCGATGTCTTGTCGGCGATGCATAATGCGCTCTCCCAGGTACACCACTATCCAGATCCCTATTGCCGAAAATTGGTGGAGGCAATTGCTGCTTTTCATGGGGTAGAAAAAGAGGATGTGCTGTGTGGGAATGGGGCGGCAGAATTGATCTATGGCTATTGCGAAGCCAGCAAACCAAAACGCGCTGTAACATTGGCGCCCACATTCTTGGAATATACAGCGGCTTTGTTGCAGGTTGGTTGTGTGGTTGACCAATATCCTTTAACGAAACAGAATTGTTTTGATCTGGATCAATCATTTTTAGCCTACCTAGGAGAGAAAAAACCAGAAGTAATTTTTCTTTGCAACCCGAATAATCCTACCGGAAGAATGATTGCCCCGACTTTACTTAAGGAAATTCTTTCTTTTTGCAAAAGTCAAAACAGCCGCTTGTTTCTGGACGAATGTTTCTTAGATTTTGTGGATAATAGAAAAAGCTTAACGGATATACTGGGAGAATATCCGCAATTATTTATTTTAAAGGCCTTTACCAAAAGCTATGCATTGGCTGGCGTACGTTTAGGATACGGGTTGAGCGCAGACCATCAATTTCTTGCACAAATGGCAAAAGCGGGACAACCATGGAATGTATCCGTTTTAGCGCAGGCGGCTGGGGTAGCTGCCTTAGGAGAAGAACAATTTTTAGAAACAACAAAGGCTCTTTTGCAGCAAGAGCGGCAATGGCTAAGCAATGCATTGGAAGGGCTTGGCTTTTGGGTATGCCCTTCTTTGGCTAATTATTTGTTGTTTCAAGGGCCGGTTCATTTGGACACAAGTTTAAAAATGATGGGTGTGGCCATTCGTAATTGTGAGAACTATTACGGGCTAGGACCTGGTTGGTATCGGATTGCAGTACGATTGCATGCAGAAAATGAAAAGCTAATTCAGGCGATCGAGCAGATAATAGCAAAGGAGTAGCCGTGACAAAAAATATCATGATTCAAGGGACCATGTCCAATGTGGGAAAAAGTCTTTTGACAGCAGGTCTTTGCCGTATTTTTAAGCAGGATGGCTATAGGGTCGCCCCCTTCAAAAGCCAAAATATGGCGCTCAATTCTTTTATTACGCAAGCAGGCGGTGAAATGGGACGAGCTCAGGTTGTTCAAGCGGAAGCTGCCGGTATTACCCCAGATGTGCGGATGAACCCCATTTTGCTCAAACCAACCACCGATGTAGGTAGCCAAGTTATTGTAAACGGTGTCGTGCAAGGAAATATGCAGGCAGCGGAGTATTATCACAAAAAAAGAGAATATGTTTCTGCCGTGTTGGAAGCTTATGATAGCCTTGCTGCGGAATACGATATTATTGTGATTGAAGGCGCGGGTAGCCCCGCAGAGATTAACCTTAAACAGGAAGACATTGTCAATATGGGTCTTGCCAAATTGGTGGACGCACCGGTGCTATTGGTAGGGGATATTGATCGTGGCGGTGTTTTTGCCCAGCTTTATGGCACAATCGCACTATTGGAAAAAGAAGAACAGGCGCGAATTAAAGGGATGATTATCAATAAATTTCGGGGGGATAGTGCTATTTTGCAGCCCGGACTACGCACTTTGGAAAAGCTGTGTAGTATCCCGGTGGTAGGTGTTGTGCCTTATACGCATGTGGATATCGACGATGAAGACAGCCTAACAGAGCGTTTTCAGCAGGAATCAACG
>CAKRYM010000082.1 GCA_934427095.1 uncultured Bacillota bacterium
GAAGGCTGGGACGAGGAAATGGCCCAAAAGGTGGAAACCTTACTGGACTGGCAGATGAACGAGCGCATGGATTTGCCCCGAGTAATGGGGGAAAAGGTAGCTTCGGATCTGGTGGTCTATGGTACGGCTGTGGTGTATACCGGTTGGGAGTACCGCACGCGGGAAATTCGCCGGGGCATGATGGCCGAAACACCCCTGCTTGATGAAGGGGGAGAGCCCATTCTGGATGCTGACGGGGAAATGATGACTTACCGGGCCCGTCAGGTAGAACAGCACCGAGAGGTGGTTGCCGACGACCCGGTGGTGGTCTGCATTCCCTTGCAGGATTTTTATGTGGACCCGGAAGCGGAAAGCTTAGATGAGGCCAGGTATTTGGGACATAAGGAATACAAAAGCCGCGCTGAGCTGGAAATCTTTTGCGAACAGGGAAAATACCAGATTGATTGGGATGAGGTGCCGGAAACCGAAGAGATCGAAAATCAGGAGGAAGGGCATCTGGGCTTGTATTTGCTTCACCATTACTGGGAAGAAGGAATGCATCTGGTCTTTTTGAACCGTGGCCCTTGCATCTTAGAAGAAGAAAACCCCTTCTGGCATGGGGAAATCCCCTATAATAAGACCTGTTATGTACCGATTAATGGGGAGTTTTACGGCATGGGTATCCCGGAAATTCTGGCGGGATTGCAGGATGAACTGAATACCAGCCGCAACCAGCGCATTGACTACAACTCCCTTTCTTTGCGCCGCATGTGGAAGCTAAGAAAAGGCTGCGGATTAACGGCTAGGGATTTGGTCTGGCGGCAGAACGGCGTTTTGCAGGTAGAAAACATGGACGATGTCCAGGAAATCAATATTCAGAGCTTACCCGCAGACGCTTTTGCCAATGAAAGCTCCGTGAAGCAGGATATGCAGGATACCACGGGCTGTCATGACGTGATTATGGGCGCCTCTTATGCCCAAGAAACAGCTACCACTACCGTAACCAGGGATAATAATGCTTCCCTGCGGTTTAAGACGGTAATGAATGCGTTGGTCAAGGATATTTTGCTGCCCGTGGCGCGGAAATTCATTGCTTTGGACAAGCAGTTCTTAAGCGAGGGCCGGGTATTACGTCTGTTGGGCGAACCGGCGCCGGAGTTATTCACCGTGGAGCCAGAGGACATTAGCGGCGAATATGATGTGATTTACTGCGGTACGGCCGTAGAATCCCAAGCAGGGAAAGAAGAGAATAAGGAAAAAGCCTTGCAGGCTTATTCCTTGGCTTTGGCTGATCCGGCTTATCAAAAGGACGATGCGGCTCGCTTGGAATTGTTCCGCCGGGTATTGGAAACCTTGGGCATGGAAAACGCCGAACGGCTTTTGCCTGAGCAAGGGCAGAGCGTGCCGGATGCACAAACGGCAGCCTTAACCCAGCAACAAACAACCGGGGCAGAAGGGCCTGGGTTGATTGGTTAAAAGAAAGGGTGGTCGGCGGGAGCAAAAAGAGGCGTCCGGCGGGAGGACGTACACACAGGAGGAAGTATGGACGACCGGTACAGGGAGATACAAGAAGGGTATTTGGCCCTTAGGCATAACCCCTTTTGGCTTTGGCTGGAACAGGAGATGGAGTCCAAGCAGAAATATTTTACGGCAGAGCTGCTGAATGCCAAGACCTGGGAAGAAAGCTGCCGCAGTCAGGGTGGCTTGACGGTCATCACCGGGCTTTGGAATCAGATCAGGCAAATTGCCGGCACAGCATGGAAGGAGGGAGAATGGGAATGACCTTTGAGGAATTACGTAATTTGTTTGAATCTTATACCAAGACAGATCATTATATTGACAATGCGCAACTAGCCTTATGGTTTAACGAAGCGGCCTTGGATTTGGCTTATGATTTGGCGCCGGTACAAAAGGTGGAAATCACCCCAGCAGATGGAGGGGTTTTCACCCCGGGTGAAGACTGGCTGGTGATTGTGGCTTCCGACATGGAGTATGAGCGGAAAAGCGACGGCAGCCTGGTTTTCCCCCAAGGCGGAAATGGGTATTTGTATTACCGGGCAGTGCCGCCTTTGTTCACGGGCACGGAGTTGCAGGCGGAATGCGGTTTGCCGGAAGCGGCTCGGTATTTGCCGGCTTTATTTGCTGCGGCCAGATACTGGGATACAGAAAGCGACGGGAGCGCAGAAGAAACCGCCATGGCCAACCGTTGGTTGAGCTATTATTATCAAGGGAAAAATTTGGCCAAAAGCCGATATGATCTCAGCCGGGTGGAGATCGAAAGGTGGCTCGTCCGGCAAGAGTAAGGAGGTGAGAACGTGACATTATTTGAGCAAGGTGCGGAAGTGGATTTAACCGATGAAGGCTTATATTCGGCCTGGGAAGCAGAAATGGCGGATATGGAAGCAGAGGCCAAAGGAAAGGAAGAAGCCGCAGTAGAGGAAGGACAGGCTGTGGAACAAAAAAGAATCCCTGTGGTGAAACCAGCCAGAGGCACTCCGGAAGCAGGGGAAAGCCGTTGGCAACAGGCAGTGGCTGACGTAAGCCGGCAATGGCCGGAAATGCAGGGGAAAATGGAAGCCGTGGTAAAACGGATGACGGAAATTTCCCAGCGTTACGGCGATAGCGGGCTTTGGCAGCAGCATCCCGCAGGCATTATGCGCGAAGCGGCGCTGGAATTATTCGGCCCGCCCAGCAAAAACATTTCCAGGGCTGTACGAGCCGCAGCCGCGGCCGCTAGAAAAGCAGCCTTAAGGGAAGCGGAATTACGGCATCAGGAAAAAATCGGGCTTTCTTTGGGCAAAAGCAGGCGGAGCGACATGTCCCCCTTAAGCGAGGAGGAAAAGTTGATCCGAGCCATGGCTTCTGCCAAGAGTAGAGGAATTTTTTAAGGGGAAAAGACAACCGCAGGCCAAGGGCCCTGTGGTTTTTTCGACCCTAAATACAAAAAACAAAAAGAGAGGATATCAGTATGACAAACATTACCGGTGCAAGAACAACGAAAAACATTGCCAGCAATCGTATGATGGTGGACATGGGCAAAGAAATCGCCCTGCTGGACCCCAACGAGGCGCCTTTTGTGACCTTTTTGAAGCTGGCGAAAAAAGACAGCCGCGTGGTGTATAACCCCAAATTCCAGTGGCTGGAAGACGATTTGCTGGAAACGGAAACTACGGTAAACAACGGTTCCGGTTATGGCGCTGAGGATACCAGTATTCAGGTAGCCAACGGCAGCATTCTCCGAGCAGGGGACGTGCTGAATCTGCCGGCCAGCGGGGAAAACCTGTTGGTTACGGCGGTAGATGGGAACACCATTACTGTTAGCCGTGGTTATGGCGCCACAGAAGCAGCAGCTATGGAAAACGGCGCCGTGGTCCTGAACATTGGCTCCGCCATGCCGGAAAATAGCAACGGCAGAGGCATCAAGAGCACGGTGGAGCAGGACGGCTACAACTATACGCAGATTTTCCGCACGCCCATTGCTTTGTCCGGTACCGAAGCGGCGTCCAAGCTGCATGGCGGCAAAGACCGTGCTTATCAGCGCAGAAAAGCTTCTTTGGAACATAAACGGGACATTGCCAGAGCCATGTACTTTGGTCAGCGCAAGGAGGATACCACTGGTTCTACTCCCCGCCGCACCATGGGTGGTTTGCTGGAAATGATCGGTAAAGACAATCAGGTGGCCTTTGATACCAGCACCTTGCCCATTACTTACCGGAATTTTGACCATTATGTGGCCAAGGAAGCTTTCCGTTACGGTTCCCAGGAAAAACTGCTCATTGCCGGCCCCAATCTGGCCAGCGCCATCAATCTTTGGGCAGAGAAAAAGCTGGTTACTGAGGTGGACAGCAATTCCACTTATGGGTTGCATGTGAAAAATCTCATCACCACCTATGGGGAGCTGAAGGTGATTTACGACCCCTTGCTGGACAGCGCTTACGCGGGGTATGGTTTCATCTTGGATACGGAAAATGTCCGTTACGCCTATTTGGATGGCCGCGACACCAAGCTCAATATTGGTATTCAGGCGCCCGATGTAGACGGTATCATTGACGAATACCTGACCGAATGTTCTTTGGAGCTGCGTCTGCCTAAGACCCATATGATTATCACTGGCGCTTATGTGCCGGAAGAATAACAATCTAGAACAGGGAAGCCGGATAACCCGGCTTCCCCAACGGAAAGGGAAGGAGGGAAGGCCTTGGGAAAGGTACTTCGCTGTTATCGGGATTTTTCCGGCGGCTTATCGGAAGTGGCCAATGACAATATGGCAGATCATCAGCTGGCAGAAGCCAGGAATGTGATTCCCGGGGCGGGTTTTGGCATTGCCCGTACCTATGGCTTAACCTGTCATGAGGATTTTCCCCCTATTCCAGGGGTTACGCAGGACTCCCGTATCTACATGATGACCTATATCCGCTTTAGCGATAGTTTAGCCAAGCACATTGCCATTCTTCGCAAGGAAGAAGGAAATGACGAGGTCTGGGCTTTGTGGCAAGGGGAATGGGCCAAGTTGTGGGAAGGTATGGCGGTCAATGGTTGGTTTACCTATGGCAATAAGCTTTACTGGATCGATCTATTGGGGGTTTATACCTATGATGGGGAAACGGTAAGCGATGGGGAACCCACCCCCGCCGGAGAGACCATCACCCCAGAAGAGGAGGCGGTTTGGGAAAAGCTATATAAGACCACTTCTGTGGTTCAGCGGGGACAGCGGTTTTTCTACGCCACCTTAGACAATGAGCTGATTTTTAGCCGCATCGGGGATCCTTTAGGCATAGACCCCACCAACATCATTAACATTGCCGACCAGCGGGATGATTCCATTTATGCCTTAAAAGAATTTAACGGCGGACTGCTGATTTTCAAAGGATATGGGATCTATTATCTTTCCGGCTGGGATTTTGCGGAAGGCCGCGACATTGTGTTAACCCAGCTCACCACGGCCTGTGGCTGTAAATGGCCGGACAGTATACAATTCATCAACAATGGGCTGGTGTTTTTCAATGACAATTATTTATATAAGCTGAAGATGAATAGCGGTGGTAACGGCTTCTTGGTGGAGAACCTTTCCGAAGGGCGGATGAATCAGGCCTTTGCCAAAACCACGGAATTAAGGGCAGTGCGTTCTTTGGTTTGGGACGACACGTATTTCTTCTCTTTATGCAGTGTGGACACAACGGAGGAATATCGTTATTATCCCTCCAGCGATGCTTTTTTCGGTCCGTATACCCATGGAGCCAGGGGATATTTTTATGCGGCAGACAAGCCTTTTGTCGGCTTAGACTATGGGCGAATCGCCTATTTTGACAAGGAGAGCCTGCACTATATCGACCCGGCCAACGGGGGATTCTTGCCCATTCCCATTCGGGCAGTGACCAAGAGCTTTGATATTAACAATGCCTTTTGTCAAGAAGTACGCTTGAAAAAAGTTATGGTGTCCATGGAGCAATATCAGGCAGAGGGCTCCCATGTTACGGTACAGATTAGAGGGGATTATTGGATGACCCAATGGGACGTTCTAGCAGACGAATCCCTGGTCTGGGGAGAAAGCCTCTACGGTGAGGCTTTATGGGGCTGGAGAAATACGGTTTGTAAAGAAATTGCCGTTCGCCGCAAAACCAATTACGTGCAATTCTGCATTAGCGACGAAACGCCGGAAGAGGCCTTACTGATTTATGGGGTGGCGTTGTTATATACCCAACGACAGCCCAAAGGCAAACGCCTGGGCGTCACAGAAGCCCCGGTGGAATATGACTAGGAAAAGAGCTAGGAAGAAAGGAGAGGGAAAATGGGCAAGATTGATTTACCCTATTGTTTGCAGGATGGCCAAAAGGCCTATGCGGGGAAGGTCATGGCCAATTTGGAAGCCATTGCCACCAAGATCAATCAGGTAAATATCACCGACATGGGCCTAGTGGATGTAGAATCCGCTCTTAATCGTTTTAAGGTCTTGTTGGATGAGGAAGGCGTTAAGACGGGCCGGGTGGTAAAAAACTTTGCCTATGACGATGATTCCAGTGAATTACGGTTGGAGTTGCAAAACGGCGCCTCCTTTGTTGTACCTTTGGGGCAAATGATTCCCAATTATCAAGGTAGCCTGGGTCAAGAAATCAGCGTTGCCAGACAAGGGGACGGGGTCATTAGCGCTTGGCTGAAGGACGGCGCCGTGTCCCAGCAAAAGCTGGAACAGGGGTTACAGGAAACCATTGCTGGAAAAGTTGACGCCAACCACATCGGTAATGCCGCGGAAATCCTTTTTGCTGATGGAGAAAGCTTTCAGGACAAGCTGGATCACGGAGATTTCCGGGGAAAGGATGGCGTTAGCGTGGTAGAAGAAGGCCTCTATTATTTGCGGGTGGACAGTACGGATGGCCATCTTTATGCAGGGGTAGCAGATGGCGGCGCCAAACCTCCCCTGTCCATTAATGAACAAGGACATTTGATATACAGCATTGATTAGGAGGTGAGCCAATGGCTCAGGAATATGATCTGGGACTGGTAAAAGGTGAAACGGGAGAAAGAGGCCCGGAGGGGCCCGCTGGCCAACGGGGACCAACCGGCTTAACGCCCAATATTACCATAGGTAATGTAGAGACCTTAGCACCAGGTAGCCCAGCTACAGTAACCAGAAGAAGCGATTCCCCAGATGAAGCGCCGGTCTTTGATTTCGGTTTGCCTACCGGGGCCAACAGCGGCGACATGATGGCTTCGGTTTATGACCCCAATCAAATGCATCAAGACATTTTTGCCTACACAGACCGATTCGCTGGTAGGGCTGGGGCTACGGTAGTCGTGGCTGCGGCCAACAGCCGTAATCAAGACCGGGCGGATTTGGTTTGCGATGGGGTAGC
>CAKRYM010000083.1 GCA_934427095.1 uncultured Bacillota bacterium
GGCCCAGTATCGGAGCATTATTGCCAATACCGCAAAAATAGAGCAACAAATAGCTGTTACGCAAGAGGCATTGAACACTGCCGCCGGGCAAATTGTTACCGGTGTACAATCTAGAACGCAAGCACTTAGGCAAGCCTTGATGCAAGTGCATAAAGAAGGAATCACCGGATATTTTGATCGTGCCGGGCGAAGGTGGACGCCAGAGGCTTATATTAACATGGACATTCGGACTACGGCGCACAACGTAGCCATTGAATCCGTTAAGATTAGGCAACAAGATTATGGCGTTAAAATCTTTCGTGTTTCCCGCCATTCTGGGGCGCGCCCGTTGTGTTATCCGTATCAAGGGCGTTATTTTTCGTGGGATAATTCTAGCGGGACTTTTACGGACGGAGAAGGTAAACGGCATAAATATTACCCTATTTCCGCCACTAGCTACGGCAAGCCGGCTGGGTTGTTTGGCATTAACTGCGGGCATCATCCTATTACCGTGATTCCGGGAGTCACTATTCCACGAGATAGACAAAAACAGAACAAGGCAGAAAATGACAAGCAGTATGAATTATCTCAAGAACAGCGCCGGTTGGAACGAGAAGTTCGTTACGCAAAGCAAAAAGCCGCCATGCTTGAAGCGGCTGGGGATAAAGAGGGTTTCACTAAAGAATCATTAAAAATAAAACAAAAACAGGCGGCTTATAATGCCTTCTGCAAACAAACAGGAAGAACGAAAAGGCTTGATCGGACGCAGGTTTTCGAGTATAATAGAAGTGTAAGCAGTAAGGCTACTGCGGCGGCGAAACGAGCGCAACAGGCGCAGTTGCTGGAACAAGAAAAGTATCAAAAAATCAACTACCATTCAAACGGTACGATTGTTGTAACTGATGATTGGAAATCAAAAGGCAAAGTTACAATACCCAAAAAATATAAGGCTAACGCAGTTGTAGAAACGCAAACCAATTATAAAAACGGGTCTTTTCAGATTGACCGCACGATATATGGCAAGGACGGGTTCATCAAAGACCAGATACATTCTGGTCCGCATAACCGTCCCGATAAGCATCCATATGGAAACCACGGAGAACATGTGCATAGATATGTTTGGGGGAAAGATGGGAATGCAGATTCCAGAAGCGTTGGCAATTTGACCGATCAAGAACGGATAGAACATTCTGATATTTTAGGCGGTGATGATAATGACTGATAAAGACATTGGGCAATACTTAATGATAAATGAACCAACGTTTGTTTTAGGAGGAAAACAGTTTTCTGTGTGTTGTCCGACAGGGAGTCAATTTTCAACTTGGGATTCTGATGGGAATACGCTTGATTTTCCGAATGTGACGTCTCTCCTAGATAATTGGATTGTCAACGGGAAACCGTTTCGTAATGTAGTCAAGAATATCATGTAAACCACCTTAGACAATCAAAGGTGGTTTTTTCATACCTATTTTTAAGAAAGAGGTGATTTTATGGCAGAATGCAACCATGTATTTATCGGCAAAGTTGACGGCGTACACTGTACAAAATGTGGATTGCATATGAGCGCATTGGAATACGCCAGATATTTAACACCGGAAGAAAAACCAAAACGACAAACCAAGAAAAAGGAGAAAGCTAATGAATGAATATCAACGCCTGATCATGTTCTTGAAGATTCAGATTCATAATTTTGACACGCTGCATCGGCATCTGTCTGGTGATATGGCGTGGTTTGAAAATCATGAGCAGCTAGGCACGTGGGGCGAGCAAATCTCTTATCAGTGTGACGACTTAACCGAAGTCGGCATGGCCTTGGGCTATGAAGAGCCGGGAATCAAGGACGCTGTTTTGGCTTTTGGTGGCGACCTCTTAGATATCCAGCCAAGAGGATGCAAGGAGACATTTGGCATCGCCCGAGAAATCATGCGCAGCATAGCCGGCATGATGCAAGCGGTAGAAGTTATTGTGCCTGCTAATGTGCAAAACAAACTGCAAGAATATGAGTATCGTTGGAACAAGGAAGCCGATTATAAGATTGCACAGATGCTTGGTGGTGTTAAAGGCGGCAAGCCGGAACCAGAATATGATGACGACTAGACGACTAAATAATAACTAAATTAGGTTTTCTGCACTTTGTATTCTTGGCAAAGTGCTTTTTTATTGCTTAATTCGCCCGCGTCGATGGCGTTAAACTACGGCAATTCGCCCATCGTTCTAGGGCGTAAAAGAAAGGATGTATGAACATGGCATTTACTAGGAAAGCATTAGCCGCATTAGGGCTGGATGAAGAAAAAATCGAAAAAGTTATGACGCTCCACGGCACAAGCATGGCTGATTTTGTTCCCAAGTCCGAGCTTGCGGCAAAGATCGAAGAAGCAAAGACTAATGCGCTAAAAGAAGCCCCGAAGCCTGATGCTAAAGAGTCTGATGACTACAAGGCTCTACAGACGGAATTTGATAGCTTCAAGCGCAAAGTCGAAACCGCGTCCGAGCTGAAAAAAGGCGGCGTCAAGGAAAAGTTCATCGACAATGTCTTTGCACTGCTAACCGAAGATAAATCAGCAGCAGAACAGCTTGACGCAATCCGCGAGAAGTATGAAGAATATTTTTCCCCGCAAGAACAGCCGCAAACTGCGGCTTCACCTCAATTTGGAGCTGATACCAAGGGCCAAATGCCTTCTGGCAAAACGGCACCCAGCATGGAGGATATTTGGGGAATCCCAAAACGATAATAAGAAAGGAATGATTAATTAATGGCATTTACCCAACAGAATTTGAACTACGCTACCGAATACAGCAAGGCAATGGCAAGCGCCTATCCTTATTGGAGTTATTTTTCCGACTTGTACGGCTCCCCCAATAGCGCAACCTATAAGCCGATTGCGGGCAAGTCTATCGCCGTTCAAAGCATGACTGTGAGCGGCGCACAGGCTGTTAACCGTAACCAGATCACCGGCACCTTTAACCGCAATTTCAACACTGATCAGCAGATTCTCACCATGTCCATGGATAGAGAGTGGAGCACTCTTGTAGATCCCATGGACATCCAGGAAGATCCGATTGTTAGCATTGCTAACATTACCAAGACTTTCAACCAATTTCAGAAAGTGCCTGAGATGGACGCCTATGCAGCTTCTAAACTGGCTTCTGCTGCTTCTAGCTTCGGCAGCGTAGATGACACGGCGCTGACCGCTAACAACATTCTGGCCACTTGGGACAGCTACCTTGCTTATATGATCAATATGCGTGTGCCGCGTGATCGGATTCGCTGTAAAATGACTCCCGACACCTACAAGCTGCTCAAGGAAGCCGCTGGCATTACTCGTTTTGTAGCAGCCGATACCGGTATTCGGGATATTGACCGCAACGCTGGCAAATTGGATGGCGTCACCATTATGGAAGTACCTAAAGACGTTATGCAGACTGCCTATGATTTCACCGTCGGCTGGACTGCGGCCTCCGGTGCTCAGCAGATCAATCTCTTGATGTTCGATCCGCTGGCCATTGCCGCCCCCGTAGTTTATGATACTTCCATGATGACTGCACCCACCGCACAGAGCAAGGGCAAATGGCTGTATTATGAACGTTATTATTATGATGTATTTGCCCTGAATCAGCGCTTGCCTGGCATTTTTGCCAATATTGCAGCGACGCCTACGATCACTAGCAATCTGACCGTTACCTCTGTTGCAGGCGGCGCCGGTCAGACCGTTGTAACCGTGGCCGAGGGAGTGCCTTATGGCATGACCGCCTATTACACCACTAATTCTGGCAGCGCCACCGCACCCACCTATGGGCAGGATATTAGCAGCTGGACTCCTTTCGTTAATGGTGCGGCGATCACTGCTACGGCTGGCCAGTACATTACTGTGGCGTTTGCTAATACTTCCGGCGTTCCCGGCGGTCCTGCTTATGCCACGCAGTATGGATCTGCCGTTATCGTTGCTGGTGCTTAATTGGAGGAATAATAATGGCGTACATCACCTATCAGCAATATCTTGATATTTACGGGACATGCCCCATTCAGGAAGATAATTTTCCGGTGTACGCCGGACTTGCCTCCGATATCATTGACGCAATAACACAATATCGGATTGTGGAGGGTGGAGGGTTCTCTGCCCTCCCTGCCCTTGTGCAGGCACAAGTGACGCAGGCCACGGGCGCACAGGTGCTATATTATACCCAGATTGGACTTGAAACCATCTTGACTGGGCAGACAGGGCAATCTTTCACGGTTGGCAAAGTTTCTGTTTCTGGTGGTGGGCTGGCTAACGGGAGCAATACATCGGCGCAATTAACAATCAGCCCCTTTGCTCGCATCTTGCTTGAGCAGAGCGGTCTAATGGGTAGGGGGGTGCATGTATGCTCAGACCGATTCCTCAATCCCTTTTGGGGGATATAGCTACAATTAAGGTATGTTCTGGCGTGGATGTGTGGCAAAACCCGAGCTGGCAAACCTATACCATCAATAATGTCCATTTGCAAAACACGAACGAGATTAAGAAGTCTAAGGATAATACTGAGGTTGTTTTGCGGGCGATATTATTTATTGACAGCATCTTATCTCAGCCGAATCTTGATTATGCGGCATTGGTTGATCAATCAGAAGCAGCGGGGAAGCCTATGCGGTGTGTAGTCACTGATTCTAATGGCAATGAAGCCGGAGATTTTGAGGTGTTAATCGTTGATCTTGTCCCGGACGTGCCAACAACGCGAGTACATCATGTGGAACTGGGGTTAGTTTAATGGGCGTTAAAATCGACATTAATACTACGCAGATTATGAGTAAAATTAAGGCGGGTGCCGAAACTGCGACGATTGCCGTTACGGAAGCAGTCATTGAATATGGCAATATCTTTGTCCGTGAAGATCAAGGCACGTTGAAAGACAGCGCCCTTCGAGCTAGCAAACCAAAACAAGGCAAAGCGATATGGGATACCCCATATGCAAAACGGGTGTATTATACCGGTACGCCGTCAAAGGACAAAAACCCAGACGCTTCTTTACAATGGGTGGAAAAAGGTGTGGCGACTTATCGCAAGGAGCTAGATACGATTGCCAACAAAGCAGCAAAGAAAGGATTTTGACATGTCTGTTTATAATGATGTCTTGTTTGCGGTCATCCAGCTTGCTAAGCAAACAAACCCTTATGCGTCTATCATAATCGGCCCGTTGCCGCCAGACAATGGTATATCTATTGCATGGAGCACGGGGCAGCTCGAAACACATTGGGATAAGCGAGCGGCGGTAACTATGCAAGCGGTGCTTAATGGCAAAAATTCTAACGCGCAAACGGTTACAGATGCGCTTAACCTCATCCACACCACCTTGAGTATGGCGACGGCATACCCGGAAGCAGAGAACTATCAAATCACAAATATTTCCACTAATTCCCCGCCTTGTTACATAGGACGGGAAGAAAATAACCAATGGCTGTATGGGTCATCCCTGACGGTCAAATTTTATTTGAAAGGGAGTTGATAAAATGGCAAACACGCCTCCTAGCTACGGCTTGAAAACGATGTACAATCTTACGGCGTCCATTGGGACTGCTTATGCGCCCGGTGCAAGCGAAGGGCCTGGCACCTGGACTTATTCCGTATTGGGTGCAGGTATCGAAAACCTGTCTGAAGCTTTGAATGAGGTTGTTAATCAATATCAATTTTTGTCTGATGGTGGCTATGCGCGCAATCATGTTACCGGCATGGCCCCGGCTGTAACTTTCACCGGGCGCCGTGTTATGGGAGATGCAGCGCAAAACTATATTTTCAGCCAGAAATATGCACTAGACGTTAATCGGCAATCTTCGTTCACGCTCTCTTATATTGACGCAGAGGGCGCAACTACCACAATCACGGTTGATTGTACGATCTGCAATATTCAGGAATGGAGCGGGGCAACCACCGAAGATAGCGCAATCTCTTTTGAGGTGCGTTTCGACGGCAAGCCCGAAGTGAAGAACACGCCGCAAGGTTAATCATCGAAGA
The DNA here is from genome assembly GCA_934427095.1 of uncultured Bacillota bacterium. Classification (GTDB taxonomy): domain Bacteria; phylum Bacillota; class Dehalobacteriia; order UBA4068; family UBA4068; genus RGIG3155. The sequence goes on from CAKRYM010000083.1 coordinate 5,967, forward strand.
TAGCAAGGGAGGGAAATTCTCTCCCTTGTTTATCTGAAACGATAAGAAGAAGGAGGAAAAGGGAAATGTATACGTTCAAGCAGACAGAAAATATTTTCACGGATCAAATTGTTTTAGAAAAGGCAGATGGGCAAAAAGAGGTTATTGATATTTCTATCCCTCTGACACAAGAGTTAGTGAAGAAATATCGGCAAATCCAGATCAAACTAGCAGAAGCAGAAAAGCTCACTGATGGATTGAAAAAAGCTGAAATTGTTGGCGAGTTAGTATGGGAATTGTTGATCCTGCTTTTTGGAGAAGAGAACGCCAAGAAAATTTTAGTCTTTTTCGGCAGTGATATTTCTTCTGCGCTAATGCAGATTTTTCCTTACATCCAGCAAGAATTAGCGCCTAAACTTGCCGCCGTTGTTAAGGAGCGTAAAAAGGTGCTAGGAAAATGGATGCGGTAGACAATCGTTGTCTATATGCACGGTTGCCAGATTCTTTGCAAATTGGGCGAGGAAAATACAAAATTGATGTATCTTTTCGAGCGGCCCTAAAAGTGCAGGATGTTTTGACAGATATATTATTGAGCGACTCAGAAAAGGCTAGACTCTGTGCTACTATATTAGTACGGCCTAGATTTTTAGGGAAAATAATGCCTTATAAAAATTGTGTCGCTCTATTGGAAGCATATTTTGAGAAGATAATTCCTGGACTCCGAAGCGGAAAGAAAAAAGAAACACAAAAGATCATGGATTTCCGGCAAGACGCGCAGTATATTTA
>CAKRYM010000084.1 GCA_934427095.1 uncultured Bacillota bacterium
GTTCCTGTATGAATACAAGGCACCTTTGCTTTTTCTACGCAAGTAGAAATCAACCCGGCGCCGCCCCTGGGAATCAACAAATCCACCAAACCTTGGGCGGTCATCAATTCTTCTGCCCCAGCATGACTCGTATCCTGTACCAGAGCGACCAGATCCGGACAAAGTCCCGCCTTTTCCACCCCACGCCGCAAGGCGGTAGTAATGGCATTTGCCGAACGAAAAGCGTCTCGACCACTTCTTAATATGCAGGCATTACCACTCTTTAAGGCTAAGGCTGCAGCATCGGAAGTCACATTGGGTCGGCTTTCATAAATAATCGCAATCACCCCTAAGGGTACGGCTACTTTACGGATAATCAGCCCATCTGTGCGGGTATGCTCAGACAAGACCTTGCCCACCGGATCTTCCAAAGCCACTACCTGACGGATCCCCTCTGCCATGCCTTGGATACGCTTTTCATCTAGTCTGAGCCGATCCAGCATCACGGAGGAAATTCTTTCCTTCGCAGCTTGCATATCTGCCTGGTTTGCTTCTAAAATAGCAGGCGTTGCGGCCAACAATTCCTCTGCCATGTTTAGCAAAGCGTTATTTTTTTGCTCGCTATCCGCCATCGCCAATTGTGGGCAGGCTGCTTTTGCCGCTAGAAGCAGTTCCGTTACGTGACTCATTTGCTTTTCCTCCCCAAAAATCTTGTACCAATTGGCTTTCCTTCCAAAATATCATAAAGAATCGCCGGTCTAGCCCCGTAAGCAATAATCATATCGATTCCCTGTTCCCAGACCATTTTGGCGGCGTTCAATTTCGTCATCATCCCACCAGTACCAAGCGCACTACCAGCCGAACCCGCCATGGCCTCGATTTCCGGAGTTACTTCCTCTACCACGGGAATTCGTTTTGCCTCCGGATGTTTATGGGGGTCAGCGGTATATAGGCCGTCAATATCGGAAAGCAGAATCAATAGATCTGCTTGCGCAGCCCTTGCTACAATGGCAGAAAGGGTATCATTATCCCCAATTTCAATTTCATGGACAGCCATTGTGTCATTTTCATTCACAATAGGAATGACATTCCATTCTAACAAGCGAAACAAGGTATTGGTAAAATTCTCGGAACTTTTGCCACCTTTCATCACTTGATTCGTGATCAACAATTGTCCTACCGTCTGATTATATTCCCCGAACATTTTGTCGTAAATATACATCAGCTCACATTGCCCCACTGCCGCAGTGGCCTGTTTGCCAGGAATATCCGCCGGCCGGGCAGGTAAACTCAACTTCCCAACGCCCATACCAATGGCGCCAGAGCTGACTAGGATCACATCATGGCCTGCATTTTTCAGGTCGCTCAGTACCTTGCACAATTCCTCCACACACCGGATATTCAACCCGCCGTGACCATGGGTCAGGGTGGATGTGCCTACTTTCACCACAATTCGCATCTATCCGTACCTATTCCTTCCTTTAGTCCTCAATTTCCAGAAGTACGGGACAGTGATCGCTGCCCTGCACTTCTGGGAGAATAGCGGCATTTTTTATCCGCTCTTTTAGTCGCTGATCTACGAAGAAATAATCAATACGCCAACCCACATTTCTTGCTCTGGCTCTCGTTTTCATGTCCCACCAAGTATACTGTTCCGGCAAATCACAAAACAGCCGAAAACTATCCAGGAAGCCCTGGGCCAAAAGGTCATCAATCCACTCGCATTCCATGGGCAGGAAACCCGTATGATTCCGGTTCTCCTTAGGCCGGGCCAAGTCGATTTCCTTATGGGCCGTATTCACATCCCCAGTAATGATTAAGGGCTTATCGCTTTCCTTGGCATAATCTAACGTAGCCGCATAAAAATCCATTTTATATTGTAACCGTTCCGGGCCGTTCCCCCCATTGGGGAAATAGGCATGAAAAAGACGGAAAGCAGGATAATCCAAAATAATGGTGCGTCCTTCGCAGTCAAAGCGCGGTATCCCCATTCCCAACTGCACCTGCAAAGGCTTTGGCTTGGTAAACACCGCCGTACCACTATACCCAGGCCGTTCAGCAGAAAAAACATACGGCGTATAGCCTGGCCATTCCATAAATTCTTGTGGCACCTGCTCTGGCTTAGCTTTTAATTCCTGTAAACAAACAATGTCTGCATTGATCTCATTCAATGCGTCAAGCGCACCCTTTTTTGCGGCGGCGCGTATACCGTTCACATTCCAGGATAGTAATTTCATGCGTTTTCCTCCTGTACAACCTTTAATCGACTAAGGATGCAGTCAAAATCCGCCAAGCTCAGCTCTTCCCCGCGTACAGCTGGGTTAAAGCCGCAGTCCGCCAACAGGTTAACCCATGCTTCCCGGCTTAATCCATAAGCGCCAGCCAAAGAGTTTACCAGAACCTTTCTCCGTTGCAAAAATGCTTTTTCAATAAATGGATAAAGGGATTCGATTTCCCCTTGCACCGGCGGATTTTGTCGCCGGATAAGGCGAATGACCGTGGAAGTAACTGCTGGAGCAGGATAAAAGGCCCGTGGAGGAACGTCAAACAAAAGTTCCCCTTCGCTAAAATACTCGGTCAAAAGGGTAAGCGGTCCATTCTCTCGCCCTTTTCCCCGCACAATACGTCTGGCTGCTTCCTTTTGCAGCATCAAAGTCATACTTTGCCAGGGGCCTCCCTGAAAAAGTAATTGTTTCAAGATTGGTGTCGTGACCTGATAAGGCAAATTTGCTACCACATGGTAGTGAGCGATTTCCTGCTCCTGGCAAAACGCTGCATAAGGGAAAGTCGCGGCATCCGCTTCCAAAACCTGCACTTGGGGCTGAAAAGCATAAATATCTGTTAAGCGACGGGCAAAAGCAGGCTCCAGCTCAATCAAAATGGTCCGCCCTGGCCGGTCGGTTAACAAACGGCTCATGCTGCCAAGCCCCGGCCCGATCTCAATTACCGTATCCTCACTCCCAAGGGCAGCGCTTGCCACGATACGGGAAATCACCTGTTCATCTAATAAAAAGTTTTGTCCTCTTAACCGCTGGGGAGCGACTTTCATTTCTCGCAAAAGAGAGCGCACCCACTGCACATTTTCCATATGTTCACCTGAAAGGATTATTCTGCCAACAGATAAATCACCGCATCCCGGCGCCCCCATTGGATACATTCATCTTCTGTATCCATATACAGGTCGACGATATTTCCTTTTACCGCACCGCCGGTGTCTTCTGCGGTGGCAAAACCATACCCCACAATATAGACCTTTGTTCCCAAAGGAATCACGCTGGGATCAACCGCAATGGTCCCCACCTTGGGAACCGTCCCCGTTGCGGTACGATATCCCGTCCAAGTATAGGCAGTGGTTTCCACAATAAACTGATCAGTATAGTAGAAGGTAGCTCCGTCTTCCGTGGTGGCAGTTAAAGCATCGGTGCTGCTTACCGTAGAAGTAGACGGGCCGACCCCTACTACGTGATCCACCGGCTCCTGGGCCACAAAGCTATCAATTTCTTCCCTGGCGATTTCCTCACCGTCTCGATAGGTGACCAAAAACGTACCGCGCAATATTCCTTGCCGGCCGGGGTTAATCTCTGTGGTAGAGCCAGGGGCTAGGTAGGTTAATTCTTGTGTGACGGTTTCCGGCGCAATGGGCTGATCCTCATTGACCTCTTCTTGCCAAACTCGAGAAACATCAATTACTGTATCGTTATAGATATACTGAAGTAATGGCAGGGAAACTTCATCTAATTCATTAAGGGTAACTCCTGCCAGTTTCAATGCATCTTGTACGGTTAAAGGTTGGCTAACCACTTCCAAAACATCGCCGTCCACGTTAATGCGAATGTCTACCCCGAGCCGTAGCCAGATCACCATACCGTCATAAATTGGAGCGTCTAACTCAGCTGCAAGATAGTCCCTTTCATCCAAACGAATGCGCTGCTCATTTAACAGTTCCTCAACTGTTTCTGCATTGGTATCCACGGAAATCGGCGTACTATTAATATTTAACGTAACCGTAGCGGCCTTTAATTCATCAACCCCGACCATACCAGCGTTCAGTGTATCTGAATAAATCCCCACGCCAATACCAATTACCACAATAAAAAGACCAATGAGTAGGACCACCGTAGTAAAGGATTTTTTCTTTTTCTTATTCTTTTTTTCTTTAACCGGAGCAGTAGTTGCAGATTTGTGATCTACGGATTTACCGGTGACTACTTCCGCTTGGGAAAGCTCCGTCAATTCTTTTTTATTTAGTTGGCCTCTACTTTGATACATAGAGCCTCCTGCAAATCTCAAGGTATCAATTTATTATATATCAATTTATTATAATGGAATTATCAAAAACAGTCAAGGAAAACACCGCTGTCGAAAAGGTAAAGAAAAGAAAACAGCGTGTTTTCAAAATGAAAACACGCTGTACAACCTATTCCTTTGCAAAAGTCAATCCTTCACTACGCCCAACCGGCGAACCGTAAATCCAGCCTTTTCAAAGGCCTTTGCATCGCAGAAATTACGTGTATCATAGAAGAGACGACCGCGCATCACCGAGTATAACTGTTCCACGGGCAAATTCTGATATTCGCTATGATGAACGCCCAACACCAACATGTCGCTGCCTGCCGCCGCTGCGGTTATACTGCCTTGATACTGTTTAACAAAAGGATCATGAATTGCTACCTGAATCCCCTTGGCTTTCAGCATATCAATCAGTTTCAGCACCGGACTTTCCCGCATATCGTCCACATCGGGTTTATAAGTGACACCCAAGACTGTAACTACGGGATTCTTCACCCCTGCCAGCCATTGTTCAATATGGGACGCCACATATTCCGGCATAAAATCATTAATCAAACGTGCCTGATGAATGAGTTTAGCCGTTTGAGGCTGTTTTTCAACGATAAACCAGGGGTCCACCGCAATACAATGCCCACCTACGCCAGGACCTGGCTGATGGATATTCACCCGCGGATGCATATTGCAAAGGTGAATAACTTCCCAAACGTCCATATGCAGGTTTTCACAAATCTGTGCCAATTCATTGGCAAAGGCAATATTAATATCCCGGAAGGTATTTTCCGTTAATTTGCACAGCTCAGCAGTACGGGCATCAGATTGGTAAATCTCCCCTTCAACAAAGCAGGAATACAGTTCGGCAATTTTTTCTGAAGAAGCAGGATTAATCCCACCGGCGATACGGCTGTTATGCACCAATTCGTAAAGAATTTTGCCTGGGATAACCCGTTCTGGGGAATGGCCAAGGTAAAAATCATCCCCTGGTTCCAACCCACTTTTGCGCAAGATCGGCGCCATCAGCTGTTCCACAGTTCCAACGGGCGAAGTAGATTCCAACACCACAATGCACCCCGGGCGAAGATACGGAACAATACTTTCCGTAGCGGCTTCAACATAAGAAAGATCCGCCTTTTTCTCTTCCGTAATTGGCGTGGGTACAGAAATAATAAAGGCGTCCGCCACCTCAGGTTCTGTATATCCTTTCAGATGGTCAGCGGCTACGACTTCTTTAACCAAGCCATCGAGATGCTTTTCTTCAATAATGATATTCCCTTGATTCAAGGCTTCTATGACTGCGGGATTTTTATCCACGCCAATGACGGTATTGCCATGGGAAGCGAACATCGAGGCTGTAGGCAAACCAATATAACCTAAGCCAATTACACAAATTTTCATCTATCCGACCTCCGATAATGTTTGCCAAATATGCAAAATAATAGTATCATAGAACTAGCATAAAGTAAAGATTTCCCTGCAAGAAAAAGATTTGCTATCCAAAAAAACAATAAAGCAAACCCTTTGATGGATATAAGAAAGGATACCTAGTGACTACTTTCGAAAAGCAAAAAATCAAGCTGCATATTCATGGAATCACTGGTGATGGACAAGGGGTCGGCCGTTTGGATAATGGCATGGCGTTGTTTGTGCCTGGCGCGCTGCCGGGGGAAGAAATCACTGCTGTTCTTCATCAACAAAAAAAACGATATGCAAAAGGGGAATTGCTTTCCATTGACGTAGCCAGCAAAGATCGCATCTCACCCGCCTGTCCTTATGACGAAAATTGCGGCGGTTGCGTGTTTCAACATGCAACTTATGCTGCGGAATTGGACTGGAAACGGGATATGGTTGCGCAAACTTTACGGCGGATCGGCGGCCAAGAAGTTAACGTTGAAGCCATTGATCCGCCTGCATCTCCCCTGCATTACCGGAACCGCGTGGTTTGGCATGTTTCCCCTGAAGGTAAACTTGGTCTATTCTCAGAAAAAAGTCACCGGTTGATTGATGCCGACTGCCTCTTGCTGGAAGATCCCTTAACAAAAGCCACGGCTTTACTCAGAGAAGCATTACACCAAACTACATTTGCCCAGGCTGGGCTTAAGCATATTGCTTTGCGTTGTAATGAGCAAGGAGATGTTTTACTTACCTTCATTACGGAAAAACCGCTGTCTGTCCTTGAAAAATTTAGTGAAGAAATCGCCAACCGCTTCTCTGCCCCCCTGGTAGTATGGGAAAACTGGGGAAAACCTATTTATAGCGTCTATGGCGCAAAATGGCAGAAAATTAGGGGCGGAATCTTTACAGACCAGTTAGCCGGACAAATTTTGGAAATTGCTCCGGCGGCTTTTTTGCAAGTCAACCGGCAAGAAACGGAGCGACTTTACCATTACGTAGCAGAATTCGCTGCTTTACGGCCACAGGATATTCTTTGGGATCTTTATGCAGGAGGCGGTAGCATTGGTCTGGCC
>CAKRYM010000085.1 GCA_934427095.1 uncultured Bacillota bacterium
TACCCCTTAGGAACAGGCGCCCAAACGTAGAAAGTACCTTTCGGATAAGGAAGATTCCAGCCCATTTCATTCAAGCCGCCAACCAAAATGTCCCGACGGGCAGCATAACGCACACAGTTGTCGGCAACCAGCTGTTCCGGCTGTCGAAGCCCTTCCATAGCCGCATACTGTACGGCTTGGAAAGCACCGCTGTCCACATTAGATTTATACGTTGCCAGAGCCTCAATGGCATAAGCATTGCCCACAGCAAAACCAATACGCCACCCCGTCATATTAAAGGGTTTGGAGCAAGAACCAAATTCAATGGCGACTTCCTCTGCGCCGGGAATTTGCAAAATACTGGGAGCGCGATACCCGTCATAAGACACTTCAGAATAAGCGCTATCATGGCACAGCAGCAAATCGTTTTTCCGGGCAAAGTCTACTGCCTTCTGGAAAAAGTCCAGATCTGCCACTGCACCCGTGGGGTTATTGGGGTAATTCAACCACAAAATCTTTGCCTTAGCAGCAATTTCTGCTGGAATGGCATCCAAATCTGGCAAGAAGCCATTTTCCTTCTTCAACGGCATATAATAGCAACTACCGCCGGCCAAAGCCGTAGCAATACCATATACTGGATACCCGGGGTCTGGCACCAAATTCACATCACCGGGATCTACAAAGCAATAATTAATGTTGGCAATCCCTTCTTTGGACCCAATCAAGGCACAAACTTGGGTTTTGGGATCCAACCCACTAACACCGAAACGCTTCTGATAATAATCCACCACCGTCTGACGGAAGCTCAGCATTCCCTGAGAAGAAGGATACTGATGATTCTCCCGATCGTTGGCCGTACGGACAAGCTCGTCGATAATATTCTGGGGGGTGGGCCGGTCAGGGTCGCCAATTCCCAAGCTGATAATATCCTGCCCAGCTGCTTTAGCCGCAGCAATCTTGCGTTCAATGCCCACAAACAAATAGGGAGGGATATCTGCAACACGCTTTGCAATAGGTTTCATGGTCAAACCTCCTATATTTCCATTTTTCTTTTGTCTTATTCTTTCTACAAGAAGATGTTGAACAATTTATTATACTATTATTATCACCGTAATTCAATTGCTTTTCATCCGGATCTGGGAACCATTTTGTGCGTCAGGGAGAACCTCCAAATAGCGGGGCATACGTTCTTTCACACCTGCTACATGGGTAATCACCCCCACCGTGCGCTCATTAGATGGAAGTTTCTCTAAAACGCTTAGCGCTGCTTCTAAAGTATTTCCATCCAAAGAACCAAAGCCTTCGTCTAAGAAGAAAAATTTTAGCTCTGCACCGTTCATTTGTATCCGCTTAGACAATGCCAAAGCCAAGGCTAAGGAAACCAAAAACGTTTCCCCACCAGAAAGGCCGCTAACCTGGCGAAGTAAACCGCCGTTATGATCATCGGCCATAATAAAATCGCTGCCTTTGGCATCCTCAATCAACTCTAGGCGATAGCGATGATTAGTCAGCCCGCTGAGAATATGGGAAGCATCGTGCGCCAAATCAGAAAGAGCGCCATGGGATAAATAACGAACAAAGGCATTTCCCTTCAGCAAATCCCCTAAGCGTTTCAGTAAGGCATAGCGTTTTTTGCTTTCTACCGCCTGCTTCCGCAAGGATTTCGCTAAAATCAAATTTTTTTCCAGTTGTGTCAATTCCGCAGAAACACGGCCACAATCCTGGGAAAGGGTATCTCGTTGCGTCTGCAGCTGTTGTAATTCCGTCTCTTTTTGGGTCAGAAGGTTTTCCAGCTCTTGCAAAGGGCCTGGGTCCGCTAGTTTGGCCAATGCTGTTTGATGAAAAGCAATTTGCTGATCGTATTCCCGTATCTTTTTTCCTAAGGCAGTACGTTGATCTTCTGAAAGCAAGGCAGTCATTGCTTCATTCCCACTGGCAAACCCTGCTAATGCTGTTCGGCTTTTGGTTTCTTCCTTAAGTTTATTTAACCGCGCTTCCGCTTCCTCCCACAACTTTTGGCTAGAAAGGATTTGGGCTTTGGCTGTTTGTAACCCTGCGGTTGCTTGAAATTTTTTCTCTTCCCTTTCCTTTTTTTGCTGCTGGAGAGTTGCACTTCGTGCTTTTCTCCTATCAATCTCTTTTTGGGGATCACCAGAAGGACAAATCTGTAAACACGCTGCATGCAGTTCTTGAATTTGTGTCTGTATAGCAGAGGTTTCTTTTTGGAAAAGGCTGATCTCCCCTTCTTTGGCTTGTTGCTCTCCGGTCAAGCGGACAAGGGTCTGCCTAAGTTTTTCTAAGGCGACCTTACTTTCTTCCACTTGCTGATGGGCCATATCCCAACTTGCCTTTGCTTCTTCAGCCAAAGAAATTGCCGCCGCCATATCGACTTGCGTAGAAGCCGCACATAAATGCCGCACCGTTTCGCCGCAAACGGGACAGGGATCCCCAATTTCCGTCTTTAGGGAAAGGTATGCAGCAGCGTCAGCCACCCGGGCTTTATCCATTTCGACCTGAGCAGCCTGCCACTGTTGATATGTTTCTCTCTCTTTTTCCTGTGCCAAACTAAGATTACTTTCTTTTTCAGCTATTTGTCTTTGTTTTTCCTGATATGCTTTTTGCAATTGCTGATATTGGGCTTCTAGCTTTTGCAAATTGGTTTCGGCACAAAGGTCAGACAATTTTTTTTGCTGCTGAGCTTCCTGTTCTTGCCAAGAAACTGCAGAATATAACTGTTGTATGATCGCCTCATTTTCCGCTTCAAAAGACAAATAGGCAGCCTCAGCCTGAGAATGGCTAGCAGCAGCCTGTTCAGCCAGCTGTTCTGCTTGTGTACAGGCTTCTTTTGCTTTAGCCAATTGTTCTACTTTTTCCTGCGCCTCCCGCACGCCTTGTTTGGCATTTTCTAACAAAGCACGAAGTGGTTCTGCTTTTTCCGCCAGCTGCAACCGAAACCGGTCTTTCTCATAAGTTGTGGCCTGAGCAGCAAGGGTAGTCAAAGCCTCTATATGACTTGCTCTATCCTGGCAAAGTTTGCGCTTTATGCGTAGCTCATCCAATACACCACTTTCACGCTGAAACAGCGATTGCTGTTCCTTAACTGCTTGCTGTAAAGTTTCCAGTTCAGCCCGTTTTTCCTCCACAAGTTTATCGTCACATTCCCCTAAAAGGCTTAACTGTTTGTTCAAAGCATCTAATTCCGCTTCTCCTTCTTTCAGCTTACTTTTCAGCTTTTGCGTCAGCTGTTCACCATATTGCTCAAAATGAAATAACTCCTCAAACATGGTGTTACGTTCCGCAGGCTTTAGCTGCAACAATTGATCAAACTGTCCCTGGGGTAAAATTACAGTTTGACAAAATCGCTTTCGATCCATTCCCAGCAAGGCAATAATTTGCCGGTTCATTTCATCATTACGGTCAGCCAATACCTGCTGCTCCCCTAAAGAAAAGCGGCAGCTCTTGATCCGGGAGGAAAACATGTCTCCCTTTTGTCGCTCATATATCCGCTCCGCAGTATAGAAGTTCCCGTTTAATTCAAAGGTAAAAGAGACTGCGCATTGCTGTTCTCTGGCATTGATAATCCCCTGCGTTTGTCGAGGTGCACGATTGACTTCACCAAATAAAGCCAAGGTCATCGCGTCTAATATAGTAGATTTCCCGGCACCGGTGGCACCAAATATGCCAAAAAGGCCACGTTCTGCTAAAGCCTGAAAATCAATTTGCTGCCGGCTACGATAGCTGTTTAGGCCGGAAAAGGCAAGGAATATTGGTCGCATTTATTCATCCTCCGTTTCCAGCAATTCTAAAAAGGCCTTTAGTAAGGCTTCATCACAATCCACGCCTTCCCGTTCCGTGGCAAAAGCCATAAACTGTTGGGCAATCGAAAGCGATTCTTTCTCTTTTGCCAAGGAAGGTTGTTCAATTTTCCGATATAGGGGCGTTATGGTTACTAATCTAGGATGAGCGGAGCGTAAAGCATCAATCTCTTCCGTGGACAAGGGTTGCTCCAAACGTATGCGTAAATCTAACCAGCACTGTTGATTTTCCGGCTTTCTGCACCAGTCCAAGGCTTGCAGGTAGTTTTCTGCAATTTCCGTATGCAGCTTCAGTCCTGCTTGCAAATCTACACTATAAACCGAAACTTGTTTTCCCGCTGAGGTAACCTCAATGTCACATAACATTACGCGTTTCGTCTGATCTGCTTCTGAAAAAGAGTACGCTAAAGGAGATCCTGCATAAACCACATAAGGCCGTCCTTCTTTCGCTTGTATGATTTGCGGACGATGTAAATGACCTAAAGCCACATAATCGCAATCAGGGAAAATATCTAACCCCACCCCTAGGCTACCACCAACCTGCATTGCCCCAGATACTGGACGTTCTGAATCTGAGGAAACACCGCCATTTGCAAATAAGTGGGCGATGGTGATATTCCCTACAGCAGGAGAAAACTCTGCGGCTTGTTCCTGCAAAAGCGCTTCCAACCGTTGAGCATAATCCCGGGCAGAATCGTTCTCATCTCCTAAATCATGTAGATAAAGCTCATTAAGGCGCGCTTCAGAAAGATATGGCATCGCGGCAATGGAAATTTCCTCTCCACAAGGTAAATGTAAATGCAAGGCTTTGCCAGATTTTACAATATAGGGAAAAGGCGAGGGTTTTTGGGCAACATATGTTGTATTAGGGTTGCCCAATAAAAAAATCCCTGCTTCTGTAGCCAATACCGCAGAAGCAGCTAAACGCTCCGGTTGATCGTGATTCCCGGCAATGGCAACAACCCCCCGACGGCCATGATCCGCCAAGGCCGCCAAAAAAGTAAAGAACAATTTCTCCGCTGCTGCAGAAGGGATAAAGGAATCAAACACATCCCCAGCAATCACCACAAGATCGCATTGCTTTTCTTCTGCAATGCTTACAATCTCAGACAAAACAGCCTGCTGTTCTTGTAATCGATCTTGATTTTCCAAAGCTTTTCCCAAATGCAAATCCGCTGTATGGAGGATTCTCATGCGCTACCTCAAATGATAAAATTTTCTCTTCATCCGTCAATTCTTATTTCATTTGAATTCTGTTTTTCTATCTCATTTTCCTGCCTAACAACCATTCTAGGCTGGAGGTTTAGTCCTAGATCCACCATAAAAATCTTGTATATCCTATGGTTTCGTGATAAAATAAATTATTAGATTAAGCATATGTAACAGGAGGGGCCCATGAGAGACTTCAACAATCTGCCGGCCAACCATTTTATCAATCAATTCATCAATGAAGATCTAAAAAATAACCGTTTTGGGGATAGAGTCCATACCCGTTTTCCGCCGGAACCCAATGGTTATCTCCATATTGGCCATGCCAAAGCCATTTTCATTAATTTCGGCACTGCTCAAGAATATGCTGGGTTATGCAACCTGCGCATGGATGATACCAATCCTACCAAAGAGGATGTGGAATATGTTGACGCCATTCAAAAAGATATTCATTGGCTAGGCTATGATTGGGGAGACCGCTTTTTCTATGCCTCCGATTATTTTGATCGGATGTATGAATGCGCAGTTGCGCTGATCCGTAAAGGATTGGCTTATGTCTGCCAACTGACCCCAGAGGAGTTCAAGCAAAACCGCGGAGATTTAACCCACCCCGCTGTTTCTCCTTACCGGGATCGGCCCATGGAAGAAAGCTTGGATTTGTTCGCTCGAATGAAAGCCGGGGAATTTGAAAACGGTGCAATGACCTTGCGTGCAAAGATTGATTTGGCCTCCCCCAATTTCAATTTGCGCGACCCAGCCATTTACCGCATCAACCACATGCGGCATCATCGTACTGGAAACAAATGGTGCATTTACCCCATGTATGATTTTGCCCATCCCCTGGAAGATGCTTTTGAAGGCATCACGCATTCCCTCTGCTCCTTGGAGTTCGAGGATCACCGCCCCTTATACGAATGGGTACTGGCAAACTGTGACGTTCCTTGCCAAAGCCGGCAAATCGAATTTGCCCGGCTAAATATTACCCATACGGTGATGAGCAAGCGCTATCTTCGTCAACTGGTAGAAGAAGGTATCGTCAGTGGCTGGGATGATCCCCGTATGCCTACGCTCTGCGGAATGCGGAGAAGAGGGTATCCTGCAGCAGCGATTCGTCAATTCTGCACAGATGTAGGTGTGGCAAAATCCAATAGTATGGTGGAATATGCCAAGCTAGAAGCCTGCGTTCGGGACGAGTTGAATCGTGAGGCAGAACGACGTATGGCGGTACTGGACCCACTGAAAGTGGTGATCACCAATTATACCGGGACAGAAGAACTTCCCGCTGATAATAATTTAGAAAAAGAAGATGCTGGACAGCGTATGCTCTCTTTCTCCAACACCCTCTATATCGAACAAAGCGATTTCATGGAAGAACCGGTCAAAGGGTTTAAACGGCTGGTCCCAGGGGGAGAAGTACGCTTAAAATATGCCTATGTGATTCAGTGCAATGAAGTCATCAAAGATGAAAACGGTAAGATAATTGAGCTCCGCTGCACCTATGACCCCACCACTAAGAGTGGTAACGATACCAGTGGTAAAAAAGTAAAAGGCACGATTCATTGGGTAGATGCGGCAACGGCAATCCCTGCAGAAGTTCGCCTTTACAACACCTTATTTACCAAAGAAAACATGAATGATCTCCCCGAAGGGAAAACCTTTAGTGATTACCTGAATCCAGAATCCCTGCTGGTCCAGGAAGCTCTGGTAGAAGCATCTCTTGCAGACGCT
>CAKRYM010000086.1 GCA_934427095.1 uncultured Bacillota bacterium
CCATAGATATTGCATTCTCTCCTTTCAAGTATGTTCCTGCTTACAGCAGGGAAAAAACGGAATCATTCTATTGCTTTTTTTTGACAAAGGCCTGGTTAATCTTCTTCCTTTTCTCGTTTACGCCAAATCAAAGAAATCGGCGTACCCGCAAAGCCAAAGGCCTCGCGAATCTTGTTTTCCAAGTAACGGGCATAGGAAAAATGCATTAGCTCTGGATCATTGAGAAAAATCACGATTTTGGGTGGCTTTACCCCCACTTCCGTACCATAAAACACCTTTAGCCGTCGGCCATGATCTGTAGGGGGAGGGTTCAAGGCCACCGCCTCACGAAGGACCTCGTTTAACTGAGCCGTAGGAATACGGCGGCTGGTCTGCTCAGAAATAAAATCAACTAATGGCAGAATACGGTCGCAACGTTGGCCGGTTTTCGCAGAAACAAATAAAGTCAGCGCATAAGAGGCAAAACCAAAGGCCTCTTTTAGCTCCTCCTCAAATTTCTTCATGGTGTTGGTTTCTTTTTCCGGCAAATCCCATTTATTTACCACAATGAGCAAGCCCTTGCCTGCTTCATGGGCATAGCCGCCGATATGTTTATCCATATCGATAATACCGGCAGAAGCATCGATCACTAACACACAAACATCACTGCGGTCAATAGCAGTCATGGCGCGGTTTACGCTATAATGTTCCGTAGGCTCATTAATGCGTCCTTTCCGGCGCATGCCTGCGGTATCGATAATGACATATTCTTTGCCATTGCGTTTCAGTACCGTATCAATGGCGTCCCGCGTCGTTCCGGCCATCTCGGAAACAATCACTCTATCGGTACCCAAAAGCCGGTTGACTAGGGAGCTTTTTCCCACATTGGGGCGGCCGATCATACAGAAGCTGACCCGGTCTCCTTCTGGAGCGGTTTCGCCCAAAGGCGGGAAATGAGCCACCACAGCGTCTAATAAATCACCAATATTCAAGGCATGAGATGCCGAAACCGGGATTGGCTCCCCTAATCCCAGGGTATAAAAATCATAAAAGGGCAGCATTTTTTCTGGATTACGGAAATCATCCGCTTTATTTACCGCTACCACAATGGGTTTACCTGAACGGCGCAACAGCTCCGCTACATCCTCATCTTCTTGGGTCAGACCGGCCATCATATCCACCACAAAAACGATGACCGCAGCTTCCTCAATGGCCAATTCCGCCTGCTGTTTCACCTTGCCGTAGATTAAGCCCTCATCCTGGACAAACTTAATCCCGCCGGTATCGATCAAGGTAAATTCCCGATCCAACCATTCTGCATCGCGATAAAGGCGATCCCTGGTCACGCCGGGAGTATCCTCCACAATGGCATGCCGGGCGCCTAAGATCCGATTAAACAGGGTAGATTTTCCAACATTTTCACGGCCAACAATAGCCACAAGGGGTTTAGACATAAGGCTCCTCTGTTTCAAAAATTCCATCCAACAAGGATTGCGCCTGGCAATCCACCACCGTCACTGGAGTTTCTAGCCGCTGGGCTAATTCTTCCACCGTAACATTATCCAAAAAAACATCCTCTGTAAAACGTAACATATTATCGGGGATGACAATACGATCATATTCCCCTGGCTGAATTGCTTTCAACAGGCAGGAAGCGGTGAGCAACCCCGTTACCGTAATGGTTTCCCCGAAAAAGGTATTTTTCACCGTAAGCAGGGTTAGGTCTGAACCGGAAACCTGTTTGATTTCCTCCACCGCCTCTTGAATCACTGGTGCGCCGCTAACTCCAGCCACCAGGCAGATACGCCCTTCGGCTTTTTTGTGGGGAATATTAGCGCGGCAAGCGGCCCATTCCTTCTGAAATAAGGCTGCCATCCCAACCCCGTCTTCAATCTGGGCAAATTCCCCGTATATCTCTGCCTGCGGAAAAGGCAAGCCAGCCTTTAAATAGAACTCGTCCGACGGATAAACAAAGGCATTTCCGGTTTCTGCTAAATAGCGTTGCTGCCGGATTTCAATTTGCCGGATAACTTCCCGCGCCTCCTCTGGGGTGAACAGTCGCAATTCCTCATGCTTCTGATACCGAGTCAAGCCCACGGGAACCACAGCTACGGAGAGCACGCCCGGCCGCAACCCAGCTAAAGCATCTAAGGTGCGTTCTAGCTCGACCCCATCGTTCAACCCTGGACAAAGGACGATTTGTGTATGGATTTCGCAACCCATGGCAATCAACCGCTGTAGGGTTAAGAGAATTTCCGCCGGTTCTTTTCTTCCCAACAATTTCTGACGTAGCAAAGGATCCACGCTATGCACGGAAACATATAGGGGGCTTAAATGCATTTCCCCAATACGGGTATAGTCCTCCTCCGTCATATTGGTACAAGTAATATAATTCCCCTCCAGAAAGCTCATGCGGTAATCATCGTCTTTCAAGAGCAAGGATTTCCTGGGGTGAGGCGGCAATTGTTCAATGAAACAAAACAAACAATGATTATGACAAGGGCGAACCCGGTCAAACACATTAGCAGAAAACACCAAGCCCAAATCCTCATCCGGCCATTTTTCTACTTCGCATTCCCAAATCTCCCCGCTGGGCTTTTTGATGGAGAGCAGCAGGCAATCATCTGCGCAATGATAATTATAATCGATCAGATCGGTTACCGGCTCTTCGTTAATCGCCAGCAACACATCACCAGGCTCTATGCCCAGTTCTTCGCCAATGCTGTCAGGCAGAACCTCGCTAATCAGGCCGCCTTTCTCCTGCATAACACTACCTCCTCCAGCGGAATTATTCAATCCTCTTTAGTATACCATAGAATTCCAAGTTTGACAAAAGAAAAACACAATTCCCTTCTCTAGCTTTTGTCAAACCAGAAGGGCAAAGATAAAGCCGGTCACAGAACGGACTGGCTTTACAATCATTTCTCTCCCAAAATATGTTTTTTAATGGCTTCAAAAGATGCATCGCTAATGGCGTGTTCAATCTTACAAGCATCTTCGCTGGCGGTTTTTTCATCCACGCCGAGGCGAATCAAGACTTCTGTAAATACGGTATGCCGTTCATAAATCTTTTGGGCAATTGCCCGTCCCGTATCCGTTAGCGTAATAGCGCCCCCTTGATCCATCAGGATGTAGCCGGCATTCTTCAAAAGTCCCATGGCCCGGCTGATGCTGGGCTTAGAATACCCCATATATTCTGCCACATCCAGAGAACGCACGGTGGCCAGTTTTTGGGATAAGATATAAATCGTTTCCAGGTACATTTCTCCTGATTCCTGTAAATGCATGGGGCTAACTCCCTCTTTCTATTTTTTTTATTTTATCATTAAACACGCAACTGTTCAAGGGATACGTATCAGCAAAACCAAAAATTACTCATTGCAAAAAACTATTGACAAAAAAGAAATCACTGTGTATAATGGTTGACAGTTAGCAAAAGCTAACTATATTTTCTCCCCTCTGGTTAGCAAAAACTAACCTTGTTTTCTCCCCATCGGTTAGCGAAAGCTAATTAATAAAACGAAACGAGGCGCTGCCTAATGATGCCATTGCTATTAGCGGAAATTGGTGAAGAAAACATCATCAAGAAAGTTGGTGGATCCCCGGAGGTCAAACGACATCTGGAAAATTTGGGCTTTGTTGTTGGCGCTGATCTTACCGTTATCACCAAACTAGGGGGGAATGTCATTGTGAAAATCAAAGAAGCACGGATAGCCATTAGTGAAGAAATGGCCCGCAGAATCATGATTTGATTCTGTTGACGCCATAAAGGATAAAGGAGGATAGAACAGATGAAAACTCTTAGGCAGGCAAAAGTGGGCCAAACCGTCACCGTCATGAAGCTTCATGGAGAAGGCGCAGTCAAACGCCGCATTATGGATATGGGCCTAACCAAAGGCGTTCAGGTTTATATCCGTAAAGTGGCGCCTTTAGGCGATCCGGTGGAAATCACTGTGCGCAATTATGAGCTCTCGCTCAGAAAAGCAGATGCCGATATGATTGAGATTGAATAAACAAAGCGGGAACATAAAGGGAAGCATTTTTCCTGTTTTTCATTCGTTAACCAAAGACTGCCCAATAAAGAAAGAGAGGGACATTTTATGAGCATAAAGATTGCGCTGGCGGGCAACCCCAACAGCGGTAAAACGACTTTATTCAATGCGCTCACCGGCTCCAATCAATTCGTGGGGAATTGGCCCGGGGTTACGGTGGAGAAAAAAGAAGGCCGCTTGAAAAAACATACTGATGTAGTCATTACGGACCTGCCTGGCATTTATTCTCTTTCCCCCTACACATTAGAAGAAGTGGTAGCCAGAAATTATTTGATTGGGGAAAGACCTGACGCCATTTTGAATATTGTTGACGGAACCAACCTGGAACGTAATCTCTACTTAACCACCCAATTGACAGAGCTAGGTATTCCCGTCGTCGTTGCCGTAAACATGGTGGACGTGATGAAACGCCGGGGCGACAAGTTGAATGTAGAAGAATTAAGCCGACAGCTTGGTTGTCAGGTGCTGACCATTTCCGCCTTAAAAGGGACTGGCGTCATGGAAGCAGCCCAAGCTGCCATAGAGGCTGCTCGCTTCAGCAAAACCGTGCCGCAGCACCGTTTTTCCGGCCCAGTGGAACATGCTATTGCCCATATTGAAGAAGCCGTGGTGCATGATTTGCCTCAAGAGCAACAACGCTGGTATGCCCTGAAAATCTTTGAACGGGACGATAAAGTTCTGGCCCAACTAAACATTAGCAAAGAAACCCTGGCGCATATTGAACAAGACATCCAGGCCGCAGAACAAGAGCTGGACGACGATGCGGAAAGCATCATCACCAATGAGCGTTATCTTTACATCGCATCCATTCTCAAGGGTGCATACAAAAAAAACGCCACGGGCAAGCTGACGGTTTCCGATAAAATCGATAAAATCGTCACCAACAGAATTTTGGCTCTTCCTATTTTTGTCCTTATCATGTGGGGGATTTACACGGTTTCCATTGGTACCATTGGGGATTGGACCGTGGGCTTTATGAATGATACCTTATTCGGTACCTGGATTGTTCCTGGCGTTGCCACTTTTCTAACTAACCTAGGCTGTGCCGAATGGCTGGTCAGCCTGGTTGCTGACGGAATCATCGGCGGTGTAGGCGCGGTCTTAGGCTTTGTACCGCAGATGATGATTCTCTTTTTGTTCCTCGCTATTTTGGAAGACATCGGTTACATGGCTCGTGTGGCCTTTATTATGGACCGGATTTTCCGTAAATTCGGGCTTTCCGGCAAAAGCTTCATCCCCATGCTCATTGCTTCTGGTTGCGGTGTACCTGGGATTATGGCGTCCCGTACCATTGAGCAGGACAGAGATCGAAAAATGACCATTATGACCACCTGCTTTATTCCCTGCGGCGCCAAAATGCCCATTGTGGCCCTAATTGTGGGCGCGCTCTTTGGTGGCAGCGGCTGGGTTGCGACTTCTGCTTATTTTATTGGTGTTGCCGCGGTCATTATTTCGGGCATTATCTTAAAAAAGACCAAAGCTTTTGCCGGAGACCCGGCCCCCTTTGTCATCGAATTGCCGGCTTATCATGTGCCCACTGTGGTTAATGTTCTGCGGGCAACTTGGGAAAGAGGTTGGAGCTTCATTAAGCGCGCCGGTACCATCATTGTGGCGGCTAGCATTGTAATTTGGGTATTAAACAGTTTAACCTTCCAAGGCGGCTTCCATTATATCGGTGCAGGAGACGAAATGTCCATCCTCAATGTCGTAGGCGAAGGGTTGGCCGTCCTCTTTATTCCTTTGGGTTTTGGCCAATGGCAAGCAGCGGTGGCGACGATTTTGGGCCTGGTGGCAAAAGAAGAAGTGGTAGGCGTTTTCGGCTCCCTCAGTTCCATGGCCGATGCAGATTTGGCCTTTGAGCTGGTGGAAAAGATGGATTCGGCAAAATTAGCCATTATCGGGCAAGAATTCTTCGCCGGCAGCGGTTTGGCCGCTTATTCCTTCATGATCTTCAACCTGCTCTGTGCTCCCTGCTTTGCAGCCATCGGTGCCATCAAGCGGGAAATGAACAACGCCAAGTGGACTTGGGGCGCCATTGGCTATATGTGCGGTTTTGCCTATGTGGTATCCCTTATCGTTTATCAGTTCGGTATGCTTTTCACTGGTCACGGCTTCACAGTCTGGACAGCCGTCGCCTTTATCGCCCTGGCTTTACTTCTTTGGCTGTTGTTCCGCAAAAATAATGCTGAGGGGAATACGCTTTCCATGAAAGCAGCGTCCGTTGTCAAATAAGGAGGTATCTATGAACTGGCCAACCATCATTATTGGCGCTTTGGTGGCAATTGCCTTTGTTGCCATTATTGTTGCCCAAATCAGAAAACGAAAAAAGGGGAAATGTGTTTGTTCTTGTGGGTGTAACTGCGGTGGTTGCACAACCAAGGACAGTTGCCATGGGCATTGATCTCAAAACAAGAAAAGGGGCGGAAGGATTTTCCTTCTGTCCCCTTTTCTTTTGATCATTATCGCGCCTTAAAGATGCAGGCTTTCCACCCACTGCTGAATATTCTCTTTCCTTTCTGTGCTGCTGAATTTCTTTCCCGGCCGCCAATTGGTTCCGGAAGAGCAGCTGGTTTGTAGAATACTATCGGTTTTCCCCATACCGCTACCACCCGAGGTAGCAAAAGGAATCACGGTTTTTCCCGTGAAATCATAGGCTTCCAAGAAGGTTTGGATAATGGTCGGCGCCACATACCAC
>CAKRYM010000087.1 GCA_934427095.1 uncultured Bacillota bacterium
CTCTTTGCCGGCGAGATATTCCTTCTCCTTGGCAGATTTACCTGATTTCTGGGGATGACCTTGCGCCCATGCCGGCGGTTAGTGAAGAAAGGGCGCCTTTGACCGTACCAGAGGATTTGCAGCAGCAAGTAAACGCTGTGCTGGATTGGTCCTACCCACAGCGAGAGCATTGCAATGATCCGGTGAAATGGTCAGTTTCTACCTTAAACCGTATGCAATACCCAGCAGAAGAAAGGGAACAAGTCCCATTACATCCCCTGGCAGTCTCCCCGCCAGAGAAGGAAGGACAGGCTACCAATCGAGGGTCTGCTTATCACCGGGTATTACAGCTATTGGATTTCACTGCAAACAGTTCGGAAGCCATTCAGCAACAGATTACCCAAATGGTAGAGAAAAAAAAGCTTAAGGAAGAAGCAGCCCAAATGGTTGATCCGCAAATTTTGTCCGCTTTCTGTCAATCGGAACTGGGACAGCGAATGGCAAAGGCGGAAATTTTACGCAGGGAAGAAGCCTTCACTATTTTGCTGGCTGACGATCTTTTGGTACAGGGAATATTAGACGCGGCTTTTTTGACCGGGGACGGCTGGGTATTGGTGGATTATAAAACGGGCGGCAAAGGGAAAACCCCGGATATGCTCAGACAGCAATACCAGCGTCAGATGGATTGCTATGGGGAAGCCATTCAGCGCCTCTGGGGAAAACCTGTGGCAGAACGCTGGCTATATTTCTTGGATTTAGGCTGCGCGTTAGCTTTGTAAACAGAATACGAAAAACAGCCGGAGCTTTCCGGCTGTTTTGTTTTGGACATATTGATTGGGATAGATTGGGGAAATTCCTTCTGGGATTAGTGATCGGTAGATAAGCCAATTTTGGGACAATATTGTTCTACCGGACAATTGGCACATTGCGGTTTCCTGGCGGTACAGACCTTGCGACCATGCCAAATTAACCAGTGATGCGCTTCCGCCCATTTTTCCCGGGGAATCAAGGCGCAAAGCTGACTTTCAGTCTGTTCAGGGGTTTTGGATTCCGCCAGTCCCATCCGGTTGGAAACCCGAAACACATGGGTATCTACGGCCAAGGCGGGGATGCCAAAGCCCACGGCTAAGACCACATTGGCTGTTTTCCCTCCCACACCGGGCAAAGCCACAAGGGCCGCTTTATCTTGGGGAACTTGGCCTTGGTATTGCTCGCAGAGGATTTTTGCGGTGGCCACAATATTTTTGGCCTTATTTTTGTATAAGCCGCAGGTGGCGATTTTGGGTTCCAGCTCCTCTGGGGTGAGTTTCGCAAAGGCTTCGGCGTCAGGATATTCTTGAAAGAGGGTTTCCGTGATACGGTTAACCTGGTTATCATTGGTCTGAGCAGAAAGCATTACCGCCACCAACAGTTGGAATACACTACCAAATTCCAGGGCAGAGGCTGTGCCTGCATAAACCTCAGACAGTATATTAAGGATGGATTCTTGTGCAGTATTCATGCGTTTATCATACAATATTTCCCCAAAAAAGACAAGAGGACTTCCCCTCCTGCATATGATGGAAAAAACAGGGGAAGGAGAATGGTTATGGGAGATTTCCTACGCCGCTGTAAAGAAAATGTCTGCCGCACCATGGGGCATTGTTTTGGGGAGCATGTGGCTAATATTGCCCTGTTGTTGGCCACGGTCTTTCTGTTGATCGCCATGCTGGCCGCCCCTTCCATTTTGGTTGCCTTAGCGCTCTTGGCTTTGTTTTTGTATACCATACTTTACGGGTAAATCAGTTTATGCTATGATAAAAATAGAAAAGAAAAACCGTAATGGAGGGAGCTATGGAGTTAATTTATGAAGGACATGCCTGTTTTACGGTGCTTTGCCAAGGGCTAAGGATACTGATTGACCCTTATCTCAGCGGCAACCCCTTGTGCAAGAAAAAGCCCCAAGAAATGCAGGCGGATTTGATTTTGGTGACCCATGGTCATAGTGATCACTTGGGCGATGCCTTGACCATTGCCAAAAACACCGGAGCAACATTGGTGGGGCAGGTGGATTTGTTCCGCGCTTTGTCCGTAGAAGGGCTGAATACCGTAGGCTTCCAGTTTGGTGGGGAATATGTCCATCAGGGAATTCGTATTCGGATGACCCCAGCCTGGCATGGTAACTCTGTTTGGACGCCTTCTGGTTATCAATATGCTGGAGTTGCCTGCGGTTATTTGATCAGCGATGGTAAAACCACCTTGTATCACGCGGGAGATACCTGCTTGTTTGGGGATATGAAAATGGTCATTGCCCGAGAGCCCATTCATTGTGCTTTGCTTCCTATTGGTGGTTATTTCACCATGGGGCCTACGGACGCTGCTTGTGCCGCCCAGTGGTTGGGCGCAGATTTGGTGGTGCCTATGCATTATAATACGTTCGCCCAAATTCAGCAGGACCCATATGCCTTTGCCAAATTGATAGAAGCACAAGGGCAGCGTTGCCAAGTCATGCGCATGGGAGAGCAAATAGAAATTTAAGAAAAACAGGAGCAGCGGAAAAATGGCTGCTCCTGTTTCTTGTTTTCTACGATTAACCAGTGAAATGGGTTAGCAATGACAATCTTCTGCGCTACCAATCCGGCTACGGAAAGTAGAGCAAGAGGTTTCGTCTGCGCAGCTAACATTTTTGCAGCCGCAGGAGCAAACTTGAATTTCTTTTGCGTCGCAAAGATTCGCGTTGTTATATACGCATTCTTCTACTTTACATTTTACCTGACTCATGAGATCACCTCCTTTTGCCGTAGTATGAGCAAAAGGCGGGGACTTCATGCGAAAAAAGGTAGTCTGTTTCTTAAGGTGTTTCCTTTTTCTGGGAAATATGGTAGACTAAAATAGATAAGGGGGAAGCATAATGAAACGAATTTTTCTCATATTATTGATGATTTTATGTGTATTGGCAGTCTGTTTGCTTTCTGCTTGCGGCCCGGAAGAATCTTTGCCAGAAGAGAATACGCCAGAGCAGGGAACAGAAGAAAACGCGTCCCCAGAGGGATTGCCAACAGAAATCACCCAGGAAATTACAGACGCAGATGGCAATGCCTTTGGTTTGGTGCGTGTAACCATACCAAAAGCCATTGCGGAAGCCTTTTCCGCAGAAGCCATAGAGCAGGCTTCTGCCACGCTGACGGAGATTTATACGGCTTTTTGTGCCCAGGCAACCGGAGAAATGCAGGCTTTGCATGAAGCAGACCCTACTTGGGAAGGAAGCAGAGAGCTCACTTTTTCCTTGTATTATGAGGATGAAGAAATTGTCAGCATCATTGGGGATACCTATGCCTATGGAGAAGGGGACATGCATCCTAGTCAGAGCCGCTATGGGTATACCTTTGATCAGCAGGATGGCAGTCGCCTTACTTTAACGGAACTGACGGGGAGTACGGATATTTCCGTCTTAACGGCAGAAATCGCCGCAACGGTAGAGGCCCGTGGCGAAACGGACCTTTATTACCCTGGGCTGGTAGAAAATTTGTATCAGTGCTTTAGCGAAGACAAATGGTATGCGGACGGCGATATGGTATTCCTTTGCTATGATGCGTATTCTATCGCTTCTGGGGCAGTAGGCGCCTTGGAATTCCCCGTAACACGATAAAAAGGGAAAAGAAAAACTACTTTTTTCAGAATTCTTGCCAATGAATTGACAATTTGACTGGAAAACATTATTATAATGATGTAGTAAAGTAGGCGTGGTTTGTTTGTTTCTCGGTACTAATGTTAGCGCATTTGTATAGTATTACAGCATTACACTTTTAACAGGAAAGGATGTTGCAGATGACAGACAAGGACACTGCACCGCTGGCTCCCGTCAGTTTTGACGAGTTTGAACCGACCAGTTATGAAACCTGGAAGGAAGCAGCGGTTGCAAGCTTGAAGGGTGCTCCCTTTGAGAAAAAGCTGTTTACCAAAACTTATGAGGGGATTACCCTGGAACCGATTTACACCAAGGCGCATGTGGAAAAATATGCCAAACGCCTGAGCTTCCCGGGCGCTGAGGATTTCCTCCGCGGGACTCATGCTGGCGGCTATTTGAGCGAACCTTGGACCATTGCCCAGGACGCACAGGTTTCCGATCCTAAGGAAGCCAATGCTATCCTGAAATTGGCTGTGGAAAAGGGCGCTAATGCCCTGACCTTTGACGCCCAGAAATATCAGACCGCTGACGCTTTCGCTACTTTGTTGAAAGACATTTGCCTGAGCAAAAATGCGCTGAACGTCTATGCCGGTGCAGAAGCGCTTTCTGCTTTGAAAGCTTTGAAAGATTCTGGGAAGGACATTGACGGTTGCTTTGGCTGCGTAGGCGCCGACCCCATCGGCGAATATGCGCTGACCGGTAAAGCTTGTTGCAAGGAAGCCATGGGCAAACTGGCGGAAGCTTATCAGTTTGCCAAAGCCAATATGCCCAAAGTTAAGACCATTATGGTGAACGGTACGATTTACCATAATGGCGGCGCTACTGCTGTACAGGAAGTGGCTGCGGCTATGGCTACTGCTGCTGCTTATTTGGAAGCTTTGACAGAAGCTGGCATCTCCATTGATGAAGCTACCAAGACCATCCGCTTCAAATTTGCTCTGGGCGCTAACTTCTTTATGGAAATCGCTAAATTGCGTGCAGCCCGCGTAATCTGGTCTCAGATTGTTAAGGCTTACGGCGGTTCTGAAGAAGCTCAGAAGATTAACATCTCTGCGGAAACTTCTAAGTTCTTCCAGACCAAGTATGATCCTTATGTCAATATCTTGCGCGCTACCACCCAGACCTTCTCTGGCGTTGTGGGCGGTGTCAATGAAATGACGGTTCTGCCTTTTGACAATGCTGTCCGTAAAGGCGACGACCTCTCTCATCGTATTGCCCGTAACATTCAGATCATGATGCAGGAAGAATTCGAACTGCTTTCTCCTGTGGATCCTGCCGGCGGTTCCTGGTATGTGGAAACCTTGACCGGTCAGTTGGCTGATGCGATTTGGAACAAATTTGAAGACATCCAGGGCAAAGGCGGCATGATTGCCGTTTTGGAATGCGGCTGCTTCCAGGATGAAGTCGCTGCGGTTCTGGACGAACGCTTCAAGAACCTGGCTTTCCGCAAGGATCGTGCCGTGGGTACCAATATGTACGCCAACATGACGGAAGTTCCCCTGGAAGGTGAACCTGTGGATAGCTGCTGCTGCTGCGACAAGGATGCAGTCATCAAGACCATCAAACCCCATCGTTGGACGGAACAGTATGAAGCCATGCGGGAAGCTTCCGAAAAGGCTGCTGCCGCTGGGAAGACCGTCAAAGTTTTCCTCTGCAACATGGGCCCTGTTTCCCAGCATAAAGCACGCGCCGACTTCGCCGGTTCCTTCATGGAAGTGGGTAAATTTGAAGTCCTGCGTAATAATGGCTTTGCTACCACGGATGAAGCTATCGCTGCTGCGAAAGATTCCGGCGCTGATATCGCTATCATCTGCTCCACTGACGACACTTATCCCGAGCTGGTCCCTGTATTGGCTAAGGGCATCAAGGCCGCTGCCCCCGGCATGAGCGTCATGGTTGCCGGCGCTGCTCCCGCTGAGCTGAAAGCTGAATGGGATGCTGCCGGTGTTGACGAATATGTCAACGTGAAGTCCAACTGCCTTGCTATCCTTACCGCCATTCAGAAAGAAAGGGGGATCTGCTAAATGTCTAAAGTAGATTTTTCCCAAGTGAAATTTGATGCTAATGCCGGTTCTCAGAGCTATGATCAGTGGGTTGCCCAGCTGAAAGCAGAAACCGGTAAAACCCCTGCCGATCTCTATGAACACACCATGGAGCATATCGACATTAAACCCATTTACACTGAGGCTGATTACCAGGGCATGAACCATCTGGACTTCATGGCCGGTGTCGCCCCGAACCTCCGTGGTCCTTATCCTACCATGTATGTGACCCGTCCTTGGACGGTTCGTCAGTATGCTGGTTTCTCCACGGCAGAAGAATCCAACGCTTTCTACCGTCGTAACCTAGCCGCTGGTCAGAAGGGTCTGTCCATCGCTTTCGACTTGGCTACCCATCGTGGTTATGACTCCGACCATCCTCGCGTAGTGGGCGACGTTGGTAAAGCTGGTGTTGCCGTTGACTCCATCTTGGATATGGAAATTCTGTTCTCCGGTATTCCGCTGGATCAGATGTCCGTTTCCATGACCATGAACGGTGCGGTTCTGCCCATTCTGGCCTTCTATATCGTGGCCGCAGAAGAACAGGGCGTGGACAAGAAGATTCTTTCCGGTACCATTCAGAATGATATTCTGAAAGAATTCATGGTCCGCAACACCTATATTTATCCGCCGGCAGCTTCTATGCGTATCATCGGCGACATTTTTGCGTATACTTCCCAGAACATGCCGAAGTTCAACAGCATTTCCATTTCTGGTTATCATATGCAGGAAGCTGGCGCTACTGCGGATATCGAAATGGCTTATACGCTGGCTGACGGCTGGGAATATCTCCGCACCGGTATCAATGCCGGCTTGACCATTGACCAGTTCGCACCTCGTCTGTCCTTCTTCTGGGCCATTGGTAAGAACTACTTCATGGAAGTGGCCAAGATGCGCGCCGCCCGTGTGCTGTGGGCAAAGATCGTCAATTCCTTTGGCGCGAAGAACCCC
>CAKRYM010000088.1 GCA_934427095.1 uncultured Bacillota bacterium
AAATCCTGTACGGCGCTGACCAAATCCTGCGTATGTTCTTCTACTGCCTGACAGATTTTTTCTCTGAATGCGTTCATAAAAAGGGGCCTCCTTTTGGGGGACTGCGTAAGAGAAAACGCATCGATGTTTTTTATTTTTATGATCAAGCGTTTGACAATGTCGTTCTTAATTCGTCAATAACAATTAAACACCAAAACTTTCACGATGTCAACACAAACTCGAAAATTTATCGCAATAACCGAATTACTATTCGACATTATCAAATGAATGGGAAAAAATGTGCCTCTATTTTCACAAAACCTTCGTTTTCCCAAAATTGATATTTGACAATGCCAAATGGTTGTACTATAATGTATCTTGATTTATCAAAAATATGGATATGCCTGGGCGATCTCCAGGCGGGGGCAAAAAAAGGTTGTTTTTCTCTTCCCAGAGCTACCTTTTGTCCTCAAAAAGGAGTCTATCATGAGCGCAAATTCGGAAGGAAGTCGCACCATTCAATCGGTGCAGCGAGCGTTGATGATTCTGAACCTGTTTACCGAAGCTACCCCAGAGCTTTCTTTGGGAGAAATCAGCGCGGCCTTAAACCTAAACAAAAGTACCACCCACGGCCTGGTTAACACCTTGTATCAGAACCGCTATATCAACAAAAACCGGGTCACAGGCAAATATATGCTGGGCCCGGCGCTTTTAAACAAGATTTCCTATTCCCAAGTACAGCGGGACGCTTATATGCTGCAGTCGGGCCTTAGCCATATGCGGAAAATGGTGGATGATTTTAACACCACGGTCATGCTTTGGGCTTATCATAATCATGCCTTGGTGAATTTGAAAATCATTTCCCCCTCTATGCTTTACCCCTATGAATACAAGCCGGTCATGGATTATCACTGCGCCGTGAGCCCCCAGGTCATGATGACCACCTGGCGGCCAGAGGATGTGGCTGCCTATTTCCAGCACACCCATATGACCAAATACACGGAAAACACCATCACCACCTTACCTGAGCTCATGAAAAAGCTGGAGGTGGTCCGGCGTACTGGCGCAGCAGAGGAATATGACGAAATTATCGTGGGCTTATCCGCTGTTTCCGTCCCCATTTGGAATGAGGACCATAGCCTGATGGGTACGGTAAGCCATAGTTGCAGTACAGAAACCTTGCGGAAAAACCGGGTGGAAATGATCGCCGCCTTAAAACACACGGCCGAGCATATTCCCCGCTGTATGCAACAGCTGAATCGGTAAAAGTAAACCAGAATTTCACCCAAGAAAAAAACACCCTTGTTCATGGAACAAGGGTGTTTTTCTTTCTACTCATGCGGCTTTTGCTTAAGCCTGCGCCAGATAGGATGTTTCCTAGCGGTTATTTTTTCTCCCGTCTAAAGCACAGGAACCAATCCAGGCAGTACTGATCCTCTGTCTGATTATCCATACGTTCCTTAGCTACACCGCAGCTACCCGCAGTGGGAACAATAACGTCATCCCCGGGCCGCCAATCCGCCGGCGTCGCGCAGGCATCGGCATCCGCCTTTTGCAAAGCCAGGATAATGCGCTTGATTTCGTCAAAGTTACGGCCAGTGGAAAGGGGGTAATACAAAATCGTACGGATGACGCCTTTCGGATCAATCACAAAGACCGCCCGTACAGCCTGGGTATTGGACTGGCCGGGTTGAATCATCCCATACTGTTTAGCCACTTCCATGCGAATATCTTCAATCAGGGGGAAAGTCACATTGATATTCTTTTTGCCATTCCATTCCAATTCCTGAATTTTCCTTAGCCAGGCAATATGGGAATAGAGGGAATCCACAGAGAGGCCCACCAATTCGGTATTGAGCGCCTTAAATTCATCAATCATAGACCCAAAGGTCATAAATTCTGTGGTGCAAACAGGGGTGAAATCCGCAGGATGAGAGAAAAGGATAACCCATTTCCCCTCAAAATCCTGGGGGAATTTAATCGGGCCTTGGGTAGTAATGGCTTCAAAAGCAGGGGCTTTGTCCCCAATTAACGGCATTCTGTTTTCTTGTTCCATCATCGTACTCCTTTCTACATCAGCCCGTGTTGATAATAACTGGGCAATTAATAATAAGAACTGTTCTCATTATAGCATACCCTTTTGTTCATTGCAAGCCTATTTTTGCAAACAAATTCCGCAAGGCTGATAGCCCTGGGCATAGGCCTCCTCCAAAGAGGAGAAATAGACTTTATTTTTCTCTGCCATTTGGCTTACGCTGGAGCAAGAGGGCAAATGCACCTTATGGGTGCTCAGATTAC
The DNA here is from genome assembly GCA_934427095.1 of uncultured Bacillota bacterium. Taxonomy (GTDB): domain Bacteria; phylum Bacillota; class Dehalobacteriia; order UBA4068; family UBA4068; genus RGIG3155. Next base: position 2,278 of record CAKRYM010000088.1, read on the forward strand.
CGATGATATCCCCGCTACCCACAGGCTGATTCTCCTGCTGCGTAGGCTGGGTCTGGTTTTCTGTCTCCGACTCTGTTTCCGTCAAATCCCCGGCGTCAGATGCTGTCAAGGCCTTGCTGGTATTGAAGGAATAGGTACTGCCATCTGTGGTCAAGACAATGGTACCGGACGTCATGGTGCCATAGACCACTGCGCCCACCTGGGCAAAATTAGCCAAAGCCTGGGTATGGGGGTGGCCATAAGTATTCTCCTGACCGCAGGAAATCACCACGTATTCCGGCTGAATCTTCTGGAGCAAAGCAAGGCTATTGGCGGTACGGCTACCGTGATGGCCGGCCTTGAACACATCTACATCCCCCACTTTGCTGGCGAGGATTTGTTCCGCTTCTGCTTCATTATCCCCGCTGAACAAAATTTCCACCTCCCCATAGGTAAGGAGCGCAGCCACGCTGACATTGTTCAAATTCTCATCCTCATCCAGCAGCTCCACAATGGTCAAGGTTGCGCCGCTGGGCAGGGTAAAGGTCATATCCTTATCCGCCAGCCACTGGGTAGAGGAAGAAACCCCTTGGACATAAGCCTGGTAAGTTTGGGTATCCGTACTGACGCCACTATCCACCAAGGTGGTCACGGTATAATCCTGGAAAATCTGGGGCAAGCCGCCGATATGATCCGCATGGGGATGGGTAGCAATGACCAAATCCAAGGGGCCTTGCAGCCAATCTTCCACATAATCGGAAACTGCCGTCCCATAGGCGCTGGTGCCGGCGTCGATTAAGATTTCATATTCCCCATCGTCAATGAAAATGGCGTCCCCCTGACCCACATCCAGGAAATGGACGCTGATTTCCGTCACCGCACCGTCAGAAGTAATCAACACCTGATCCGTGGCGCTGTTATAGCTGACCCCAAAGCCCAGCAAAGCGCCAAGATCCCGCAGCCGGAAGAAATTGCTGCCCCCAATATTCCAGGGAGAAAGGGCATAGGCCTTGCCATTCACGGTCAAAGACTGATTGCTCTGCACCGCAGAAGCACTATTGTCTTTTCCTGCCGCCAATTCCCCGCCCACCGGAGTATAGGTTTGCCCCGTGGTAACCACAATGCTTTCCGTTTCTTTCACATACTCCACGGCAAAGGGGTTAGCCCCGTCCTTTAAGGCATAGGCCAAATCCCTCAGCTTAAAATAATTGGACCCATCGATGTTATACACCTCAAAGGCTACGGTTTCCCCATCCACCAGCACAGATTGGGGGGAAGCTTGTACCTTGCCCCAAGCAGGCAAAGCCATAAATAGCAACAAGCAAAGGGTCGTGAAAAACAAACACCATTTCCGTTTCATTTGCATTACTCCTTTTTCTTTCTTTCCGTTTTCTTTCTTTCTGTTTTCTTCATTTCTTTATCTCTTCAGCCAGATGAAAAAACCGCTGGTTATGCCTTAACCGCGGTATTCTCCCCCAGCTGGGAACGAGCAAAATTTTTCTGTTTTTTCTGTGCATACATGGCGGTTTCCGCCTGGGCCAAGGCTTCCGCCGGGGATTTTTCCTTTTCCACCGGGGCAAAGCCCAAACTAAAGGAAAGCTGACCTCCATAAAGCCCAAGTTCTTCTTGTAATTTCGCCACAAAAGCAGCGCCTACCTCTTCCCATCGGTGGGTGGGCTGCAAAGCAAAGGTCAAGGATGCCTTCAGGCCAAAAGGAGGGAATATGGAAACGCACAAAATCCACGGCCAGCCAAAGGAGGGACACCCCGTAGATGCTGGCCAAAGAGTCGTTCGCAGCCAAGGGGCTATTGGCTTGTCGCAGGAGGAACAGCACGAGCAGCAAAACAAAGCAAAAGAGGCTAAAAAATCCTTGCATCAGCATTTTCCTTTCTTTCGCCGTCCTAAGGCATAGTGGGGCCAAGGTCAATGTTTTTCCAACAGCCAAAAATCGCTAATCCCAGCCAAGAGCAGGAATACCCCGCCCACCCGAGCTAACATATAGACCACCGTAAAGGGGTTCAGCAGCAAAATCACCCCGAACAGCAAAGAAACCAAACCAAAGACCAGGGCCAACCACCAAGAACGATACCCCAGCCGGCGCAAGGCAATGGCCTGCCCCAAATCCTTAATGGCATGCACCAGCAACAGCAGGCCCAACAGCACAGGGAAAATGGGGATAATGCCTTCCGGTTCCAGCAAAATCCAAGCCCCGATCCCCGTAAAGAACACGGACAACAGGAGTATGGCGTTGGCCTGGAAATCCCGATAGCGGTTTTTCAACCAGAAAATGATTTGCATCACGCCGTAGACCAAAATCACCGCCCCCAAAATACGGCAAAGCAAGGCTACGCTGGCCTTAGGCCAAATGACCAAAATGAAACCAAAGAGAATAAAGCCCAAGGTAAACAAAACCTGGCCTGAATTCTTTTTTTCCCAAACGTCCTTCATGCATGATTCCTCCTTCTTTGCTTTGGTTGTCCTTACTTTTCTGCCTCAATTTCCTCTTCTCTTTTTTCTTCTCTTTTTTCTTCTTTTTTTTCTTTTCTTTCTATCTTTTGGAAAGCCGTGGGCTTTTGCTTTTGATAAACGTCCTCTTTCAGCAGTTCATAAGCGGTAGCAGCCAAAGGCACCCCTAAGAGCATACCGCCGCCCACCACCACTGCGGCCAGCACCCAAAGGGAAGGCAAACCCAAAGAGCCGCCAACAATACGGGGGTAAAGCAAATTCCCCTCCAGCTGCTGCAAAATCACCAGGAACACCAGGAAGAGCAGGGAGGATTGGAAAGACACGGTCAAAATCAGCAGCGCGCCTACAGCCGCACCCAAATAGGCCCCGGCCACAGGGATTAAGGCCGTAAAGCCCACCAGCACCCCTACGGTCACCGCATAGGGGAAGCGGAAAATCAGCATACCCACAATGCACAGCCCACCCAAAAGCAAGGCGTCGGTGCATTGGCCCACAATAAAGCGATGGAATTTCTCATCCAACACAGAAAGAACATGCAGGACTTTTCCTTTGATGCCTGCCGGCAAATAACGGTTCAGCAAAGACAGACCTTGCCGCTGCAATCTCTCCTTATCCCCCAGCAAATACAGGGAGAAAATAAAGGACAAGAACACCTTTACCACCCGGCCAAAGACCGTGGTCACCACGCCTAAGGTAGAGCCGGCGATTTGCCCGCCGTAAGTGGAAAAGAAATCAATGCCTTCTTGGACCAGCTTTTCCCAATCCAAATGGTTCAGATAAGCGTAGAGCTCCGGCAGCCACGGGGCCAAGTCCAGCTCTTTTACCAGCTGCGCCAAGGCGTCAGGCACTTGGGTGAGCAGCAATTGCAAAGTCTCCGTCAACTGCGGCAAGACCAAGTACAGCACCAAAAAGACAAGTAAAGCCAAAAGCACATAAGCCCCCAATAGGCAAAGGGCCCTTTTTCCCTTGGCCAGACGGGGCTTTCCCGGCCGACTGGGTAAACGCCGCTCCAAAAAGGACATCAAAATATTGATGACATAAGCGATCACGCAGCCCCAAAGCAGGGGGGAAGCCGCCTGCAATAAGGCCAATAGCAGGGACATGCCAGCGTCCCAATAATGGATACACAAAAAGAGCAAAAAGGCGCTGCCCCCCCAAAAAAAAGCAAGTTTTCCAGGTTATTTTCATGCATTCCTCCTGGGTAAAGGTAATCGGGGCTTAATGTTCCTGGGGTTAATGTTCCCCTTCGGCCTGCTTCTCTTCAGACTGCTTCTCTTCTGCCTGCTGAAATTTTTCCGAAAGGGTTTGCAAAATAATTTCCGCAGAATTCACAATACGCAGTTTTTCCAACTGGGTGCGCATTTCCTGCAAACGGTTTTCATCATAGAGAATATCCAAGCATTCTGCGGCCAGCTTTTTCGGGTCGCTATCCGCCACTGCCGCCCGATTACCGGTTAAGAAAGCCATATTATATTCCTCGCAACCAGCTACGGCGTCAATGAGCACCATGGGTAAGCCCTTGACCAAAGCTTCGGACACGCTTAAGCCCCCAGGCTTAGTGAGCAGCAAATCCGCAGCGTCCATATAGGCGGAGATTTGATCCGTATAGCCTAAGATATTCATGGTAGGCTGGGTGCGGAATTCTCGTTGCAGCTTTTCATACAAAGGCTGATTGGTGCCGCAAACCACCGTAACGGTCATATCCTCAGGCTTAGCCGTGGACAAAAGGGAAACCACCTTTTCCATGGGGCCGCAGCCCATGCTTCCGCACATCAGAAGAACCATGCGCCGGTCTTCCGGCAAACCGAGCTGACGCTTGGCTTCGATGGGATCGGTGTGTTCGTAAAACGCTTCGGCAACCGGAATGCCGGTGGCGACCAGTCGTTTGCGGTCAACG
>CAKRYM010000089.1 GCA_934427095.1 uncultured Bacillota bacterium
TTTGCGCCGCGTAAAGCGATATTACGGAAGAATTCCGGGAATCTTAAATCATAGCAAGCACACATTCCCAAGCGGATATCTGTTTCCTCCAGCTTGAGGTCTTCTAACGTCCATTCATCCCCTGGCTTAAAGAATTCTTGTTCAGCTCGGAATAAATGGACTTTCCGGTATTTATTCAAGAGATGCCCATTCGGATCTAGCAACATAGAGGTGTTATAAACCCCATCGCTACGTTTCTCTGCTACCGTACCTCCAACCAAATAGACATGGTGGCGTTGGGCTGCTTCTTTCATCATCGCAACCGAAGGTCCATGCTGATCTTCAGCATAAGCGCCAAAAGCTCGGAACAACTTCGGGTCATAGCCGGTATTCCAAAATTCCGGCAAAAGGATAATGTTTGCCCCGGCAGCGGCAGCTTCCGCAATCAATTTTTCTGCCTTTTGGCAATTCCCTGCGATATCCCCCGGGCAGCAAATCATTTGTATACTAGCAAGCTGAATGTTCATAGCTGGATAATCCTCAATACCTCTGCTAATCGAGAAACAGTATCATGCGCTCCATACGCATCCTCATCATCATAAGCCCAAGCATTTAACTGAATATGGATGCCCTGAAACCCAGCCTGCAAAGCCGGATTAATATCAGAACGCATGCTATTTCCAATCATACAAGTGCGCTTTGGCGTAAGCTGGTAAGTAGCGGCAACTTGTTGATAAACCTCAGTAGTTTTTAGTGGGACAACAATACAAGCCTCAAAATACTGCTGTAATCCACTGCGATAAATACGCCGTAACTGGTTCTCTTCATCCCCTTGAGACAATAACAGTAATCTAACCTTACCTGTTAATTCTCTCAATACCGGCTCTGCATCCTCCACCAAAGCCGCGGGTTCCTCATGAACGGCCCAGCCCAATGCTTCTAATTTCGCAGATATTTCCGGCTGAAAAGGTTGGCCGGCGCTTTCACAAAAATGACGGTAAGTATCTCGCAAAGCCAACGGGAAGCTTTCTGTGGCGGGATGGCCGATACGCTGCACCGAAGCGATATCCGCAGCATGGACATAGTCTAGTATCTCTTTTCGAGGAGAGAAACCTAGCGCAAGCATGGCGTCTACGAACCGGTCATAATAGTCCAAAAACAGGTGATAGGTATCGACCAAAGTATCGTCAAAATCAAAAATCAGCGTATCTACCTTCATTCGCGCATATCCTTTGGCCGCAAGGCAAACCGAATGTCTTTTTGAATGGAAAGCTGCAAAAATTGACAGCCTTCCAGCAAGCGGGAAAAAATACGTTCCCCAATTTGCGCCTTTAACTCTGCGGAAGAAAGATTTGTGGTGACAATACAAGGCAAATCCCGATTGATACGATAATTAAAAATGGTAAATAATTTTCCCTGCACCCAAGGGGTAAAATTATGCGCGCCCAAATCATCCATAATCAAAACTGGCGCATCATAAGCCCGCTTGACCAATTCAAGCTCGTCCAGCCCTTCGTTTTCCTGGCGATAGCTCCCCCGCAATTGATCCAGAAATTCCGGCACCACCAGAAACAAAACTTCTTTTCCCTGGCTAACCAAACGGTTTGCCGTAGCAGCGGCAAGATGTGTTTTTCCAGAGCCTGCTTGCCCACTAATCAGTAAACCAGGTAGTGCGGGATTTTTCAAAAACTTGGTAGAAAAACTAACACAGGTGTCCAAAGCCCGTTTGGCCAATTCATAATAGCTGATACTGCTGTCTGGGACCAAGTCACGGCTATAATATGCCAGACGAAAATTTTGAAACGAATAATGACGTAATTTCAGGGGTATACCTGAACGTTCCTGGCGTAAGCTTTGCTCCAAGCGTTTTTTACAAACACATGGCCGAGCAACTTCCTCTTCCAAAATCCAGCCGGTATCCCGGCAAAGAGGGCAATGATAGAGCTCCGCATCTGGTTTTGCATGATTTATTTCCAGCCCATCTAAAGCAGCAGAAAAATTCTTTACGCCTTTTGCAATGTCTTCCATAAACTTCCCCTATGTTTATCCTCTCAACATTTCTTTTTCCAATTCCAGCAGGATTTCATCTTTTTCCGCTTCTTTTTTCTCTACCTTGCCACGGCTAGCCTTCTCGGGTTTTTCATCGCTGGCCTGAACCTGCGCCAAGGTAAGAAGTCCTTTTTTCCGCCAATTTTGCAGAATGGAGTCCATATAAGCAAGATTTGCCTTCCCCTGCAAAACCGCGCGGTTCAAGGCTTCTTCGATCAATTCTTCTTCATAGTGTTCATCGTCTATCCAAGCACGGATCTTTTCGTTTTCACTATATTTCAGCGTGCGGCCTAGATCCACCTCAAAACGCCGATATAATCGGCTAATGCTGCGAATACGTTCCCGGCTGTCTAAAGGGTTGTAAGAAAGCCGGTTGCCGTAAGCAGGTCGTTGCTCCTCCAACCATCCTTCATAAAGATATCGCAACAGCCCGGGGCAGCTATAGGTTTTCCCCTCCTCTGCTAAACTCAGCATTTGGTTTTCCAGCAAAGGATGCAGCAAAGCGGAAATATCTTCTTCTTCCACATCGAATTCGGCCATTATTTCTTTAGACGATATTTTACCGTTGCGCAGTAAAGGCCCAAGGATACGTAAAAGAATGACCAAACTCTTTTCATCCAAAAACCAGCTCCGATACCGCCTAAGCAACAGCATAGGCACAACAGTGCTGTCCCCCAGCAAGATTTGGGCAAAACCTGTCATCAAATAGCGATCATGATTCATTACCAAACTCCATTAACTAACTTGCTTGATAAAATTGCGTACACGCATAAGCTTTTCGATATCCTGATGCAAAGCCAGCTCCAGCAAAGACTGATTGATCTCCATAAGGACTTCTTCGTTGGTGAGCATAGGAGTCGCTTCCTGAGAGAGGCTGGGCTGAGCAGCCAATTCCTGCAAATCGAAAGAAACCCCATGTTCCGGTACGACGGCTTCAACGCCAAATTTTTCCCGGACCAATTCCGCAAAGCTTATCGACGCGCTTTCTTCCCCGTGGGTAACAAAAATCCGCTGTGGTAGTTGTTCGAAATGTTCCAGCCAATCTACCAATTCGCTGCGGCCAGCGTGAGCAGAAAATCCTTCCATATTGTGAATTTGGGCCCGCACATCAATTTCTTCCCCGTGGATGGTCACTTTCTTTTCTCCATCAATCAAGCGGCGGCCCAAAGTGCCTTCTGCCTGATAACCAAAGAACAGTACAGAACATTCCGGACGCCAAAGATTATGCTTCAAATGATGCTTAATTCGCCCCGCATCAGCCATTCCGCTGGCGGAGATAATCAATGCGCCGCTTTTGATCTGGTTTAAGGCCATGGATTCCTGTGCAGAATGGGCATACACCAGGTTTTTCAAAATAAATGGAGGACGCCCTGTATCCTTCATCAGCTTCGTGGTAATGGCATCAAAGTATTCCGGGAAAGCGGCAAAAATATCCGTAGCTTTAATGGCCATGGGGCTGTCCACATAAACCGTGCAATCAGGGAAATCCCCTTTCAGCTGCAACTCGTTTATCATATAAAGAATTTCCTGCGTGCGGTCAACAGCAAAAGCAGGGATAATGACATTACCGCCCCGGCGGAAAGTATCCCGTACCACCTGGACAAAATGCGGTAATTCATCATACATCATGGCGCCATGTTCCCGGTTGCCATAGGTAGATTCCATCACTAAGAAATCCGCAGATTTCATATGATAAGGGTCTTCAATGATAGCCTGGTCATTTCGGCCTAAGTCGCCAGTGAAAACCAGTTTCTTTTCTTCCCCATTTTCTTGATAAAAGATTTCCACCATAGCCGAGCCAAGGATATGCCCTGCATCATGCAGCACCACACGAAGGCCCGGTGCTGGCTGGAATTCCTCTTCATAGTCTAAGGGTTTGAATAGTTTGGTTACTTCTGTGGCATCGGCCACCGTATACACCGGCTCCAACAGGGGTTGGCCGGCTCTAGCCAATTTACGGTTTTTCCGTTCAATTTCCATTTCTTGAATATGGCCGGAATCCGCCAGCATAATTTCTGCCAAGGCTGCCGTTGCAGAAGAGGTATAGATCGGATTTTTGAATCCGTTTTTATATAGCTTCGGTAGCATACCGCTATGATCCACATGGGCATGGGTGAGGATCACAAAGTCGAGCATACCTGGATGAAAGGGAAAGGGACGATAGTTTCGTTCTTTCAAGGCTTTATTGCCTTGGAACATGCCGCAGTCCACCAAAAAATGCGTGTTCTCGTGCTCTAACAAATAGCAAGAACCGGTAACCGTACGAGCGGCACCCCAAAAGCTAATTTTCATAATAATCATCCTCCACCTAAGATACAAAAATAAGCAAGCCGACAACATCAAAAAGAATACCTTATATTTATAATTATAAGTTTTTCCCCTTAAAAAGCAATACCTTTCCGATTTTTGGATAGAAATATTGCCCCGGATGAATATTTCTTTTGAAAAAGGCCAAAATATGTTTGACATTTCAAAGCGCATACGCTATAATTATTTTCGTTGCGATAGCGGCGGGACGTGGCGCAGATTGGTAGCGCACTTGATTTGGGATCAAGGGGTCGCAGGTTCAAATCCTGTCGTCCCGACCATCACTTTTATAACTTGATAACAGTAATGGGGTGTCGCCAAGCGGTAAGGCAACGGTCTCTGAAATCGTCATACGATGGTTCGAATCCATCCACCCCAGCCAAAAGCGGTTTGTTTTGCAAACCGCTTTTTTCTATCTTCTCTTTTCATAAAAAAATAACGGAATATGCACCATGCAAAAAGAAAACATAATCCAGAGAAAAACATTCTCCACAGAACTGGCCTATCTTTTGGGCATTATCATGCTGGCTTTTGGTACGGCTTTGCTATCCAGGGCAGATTTTGGGATGTCTATGGTCGTGGCCCCTGCTTATATCCTCTATCTACATTTTTCTCAGATCTGGTCTTTCGTCACCTTTGGCATGATGGAATATACCATACAGGCTTTATTGCTTATTCTACTGTCGATTATTCTAAAAAAATTTCGTATTCCCTATCTATTTTCTTTTATCACCGCTGTATTATACGGTTTTACCTTGGATGGCTTTGTTCTACTTACTTCAGCGCTGCCCGTAACGGTTGTTTGGTTGCGTCTTCTTTATTTCTTCTGCGGTTTTGCCGCCTGCACCCTTGGCGTGGCCTTTATGTTTCACACCTACTTATCTCCAGAAGCCTATGAGTTGTTTGTTAAAGAGCTGGCCCGCGAAAAGCATCTTAACATTAGCAAAGTCAAAACCATCTTTGATGCTTGTTTCCTCATCATCGCAATTACCTTATCTTTTCTCTTTTTCGGCTGGCTGCATTTTCGAGGTGTGAATATCGGCACAGTATTTTGTACCCTATTCAACGGCCTGTTTATCGGGATATGGGGGAAATGGTTGGAGCGAAGATTTTGTTTTCGGGATTATCTTTCCCTCAAACGCTATTTTCCACAATCCACAGAGCCACAATAACAGAAAGAAAAAAACAGCAGACAGGACGAAAACTCGCCTGTCTGCTTATTATTTTATCTAATTATTATTTTATCTGACCAATAGGTTGCTATCTTAACCGGCCTTTATGAAAATCAAGGCGAGCGTAATCCGGTAGCCCATCACGATAGGGAAGCTCGACCTGCCCTTCGATCAATGGGCGGCAATAGCGGATGAACTCCTCTGTCACATAGTTATGCTCAGCATTAATCATAGATAAAGGCACATTCTTCTGCTGGTTGGCAACACTGTCTAATGGCGTTTGTCCACATACGCATTGATAAGGAGAGTCAGATACACGATCCAAAGTTACCATGACGCCATTAATGCCCTGCAAAGCATATTCCACTGCTGCTTTCCCTACCAAATAAGCTTCCTCCGCATCGGTTTTGGAGGCAAAATGCATTGCGGACCGCTGGCAAGTACCCAGGGTATTGCAGCGTACCTTAATGCCAAGGGCTTTTTCCAGCATTTGCTTTAGGGCATCCCCTACCCCGGAAAGCTGCACATGACCAAAGGCATCTTTTTCTCCAGCTCCGGCAAAGGTATAATTGCCGTCCGCATCATGAATCCCTTCGCTAACAGAAACATAACAATAGCCCAGTTTCTGATAAACCCGATCCACGTCAGCGATAAACTGCTCCGGATCAAAGGCTACTTCCGGCAAGTAAATCAAATGAGGCGCTTCATCCTCATAACGTTTTGCCAAAGCAGAAGCAGCGGTAAGCCAGCCAGCATCTCGTCCCATGCATTCCGTAATGGTAACCTTATTTTTCGTAGATACGCTTTCTAAGTCAATCCCCGTTTCCCGGACGGAACAGGCAATGTATTTGGCCGCAGAGCCAAAGCCAGGGGTATGATCCGTATAAGGAAGATCATTGTCCACGGTTTTCGGCACACCAATTACTTGCATTTCCCAGCCGGCATTTTGCGCCGCAAGCCAGGTTTTATGTGCCGTATCCATGCTATCATTACCGCCATTATAAAAGAAATAACGGATATTATGCTGCTTAAATAGATCAATCATCCGCTCCTGGTCTGCATCGCTTACTTTATAACGGCAAGAGTGTAGCCCCGCCCCTGGGGTAAAC
>CAKRYM010000090.1 GCA_934427095.1 uncultured Bacillota bacterium
CCAATGGTTAAGTCGGGTCATTGGTCAGGCTGTGGCCAAAGATCCCCAAGCCTTGGCGGAATATTTATTGGATAAAGTGGTCTGCGTGAGTAATGGGAAAATTAAGGACGATATCACCGTTTTGGTTGCTCAGGTAGGAGAACCTGCCTAAGCGGTTATCAGGAAAAGGAATCCCTTATCAAATATAGAAACAATAGATAATCCGAACATCTATTGTTTCTATTTTCTTATGGGGAAATAGGGTGCGCCCTATGGGAGAAAAATGGATACGATCCAGAAGGTTTATGCATATATTCAAGAAAAGAGCTTGATCCCAGCGAACACCACCGTTATTCTAGGGGTGTCCGGTGGGTTAGATTCTATGGTGATGGCGCATATTCTGCTTTCCCTCCAGGCGCAGCTGGATTTTTCCCCGGTGATCGCTAATTTTAACCATCATTTGCGACCAGAAGCAGCAGAAGAGGGGAAGTTTGTGGCTTCCTTTGCGGCAGAAAAGGGAATTCCTTTTTATCAAGGGGAAGCAGATATAGCCATGCTTTCCCAAGGTCGAAATGTTGAAGAGGTTGCTAGGACCGCTCGATATCATTTTTTGCGAGAGGTGGCCGCTCGGTATCCCAACAGTTTGATTGCAACAGCCCATCATCAAGGCGATCAAGCTGAAACCGTACTTTTGCATTTACTTCGTGGTTGTGGATTAACGGGGCTTTGCGGTATCTACCCTGTGTCCAATGGGCTGATTCGTCCGCTTCTTTGCCTTAGCCAGGAAGAAATTGAGGAATTTGGCAAAAACCATCAAGTGGATTTTCGTCAAGATGAAAGCAATTTTTCTTGGCAGTATTTACGAAATAGAGTGCGTTTGTCCCTTTTACCCCAGCTTCAGGCATATAATCCGCGTATTATCCAAAGTTTAACCTTAACCGCTGCCCTTTGTCAGGAGGATGAGGCCTTGTTGGAGCAGCAGGCTGAGGAAGCTTTTTCTTCTCTTTGGCAGGAAACAGAGCATAGTTTAGCATTAAAGGAGCTAAAGACTTTGCCACTGGCTTTACAAAGGAGAGTTTTACGTAAAGCGTATGGGCAAGTAAACGCAGCAGGCGGTGAGTTAGACTATCTTCATGTAGCAGGAATATTGGCATTAAAAGATGAACAAGAGATGGCGTTGCCGGGGGAAATTGTAGTTTATTGCCGGGAGCGGTTGTTTTTTGGAAAAGAAAAACCGCCGCTGCCTATTTGCCCAGAAACGTGTCCGTTGCTTACCGATGGACTCTGGCATCCTTTATCCGATTGGGGCTGGATGTATCAGGCGACATTTGTTTCCTCACCTAACTGGGAAAAAGGCGCTTTTTTGTTACCAGTGACTCAGGCAAAGACGGCATATTGGCGAACGAGACGCCCAGGAGACGTTATTCCTTCGATGGGCAAATCCAACAAACGGAAGGTCAAAGATTTATTTATTCGCCGCCATATTCCACAATGGCAAAGAAACACCTGGCCAATTTTGGTTTGGGGAGAGGAAATTGTTTGGATTCCTATGCTTTGGCATGGAAAAAATGAACTAAACAGGAATAAGCATTATATATTGATAAAAATTCGGCGTTGTGATAAGATATAATCTCAGAGCATTGGAAAAAACCCGTTGTCAGAAAGGAGTCAACGATTGAATAAAATACTGAAAAACGCAACTGTTTTTGTGTTATTGGTTTTGGTATTACTGACGATTTATACCTTAAGCACACCAAAAACCAATATTACGGAGCTGAATTATTCCGAGCTGATGGATAATGTGGAGGCTGGGAATATCAGTGCAGTACAAATTGCGGCAGAAAATGAATCTGGCCGCTACATTGTCAGTGGTAAGTTAGCTGACGGTACTGTTTTTGAGTCTGTTACTTTCTCTGATCCTAGCGTGATCGAAACCCTAGATGCAATGGGCGTGATTGTTGACTACGACGTGGTGACGACCTCATGGTTCTCTTCACTGATGTTGACGGTCATCCCTATGCTGCTGATCCTGTTCGTGTTTATCATTATCATGAATCAAGGTCAGGGCGGTGGCGGCAAGATTATGCAGTTTGGTAAAAGCCGTGCTAAGCTCCAGACGGACAGCGGGAAGAAAGTCACCTTTGCTGATGTGGCTGGGGTGGACGAAGTATTGGAAGAGCTTTCTGAAGTTGTGGACTTTCTGCGGGATCCCAGAAAATTCAATGCTTTGGGTGCACGCATTCCCAAAGGCGTCTTGCTATACGGACCGCCTGGCTGTGGTAAAACTTTATTAGCCAGAGCGATTGCCGGAGAAGCTGGCGTGCCCTTTTTCTCCATTTCTGGTTCCGATTTCGTGGAAATGTTTGTTGGCGTTGGTGCCAGCCGTGTTCGCGATCTTTTCGATCAAGCCAAGAAGCATAAGCCCTGCATTATCTTTATCGATGAAATTGATGCGGTAGGCCGGCAGCGTGGTGCTGGTTTAGGCGGCGGCCATGACGAAAGAGAGCAGACTTTGAACCAATTGTTGGTGGAAATGGACGGCTTTTCTGAAAACGAAGGGATTATCGTCATGGCGGCCACCAACCGACCGGATATTTTGGACCCTGCTTTGTTACGTCCGGGGCGTTTTGACCGTGAGATCACCGTTGATTCTCCGGATGTAGTTGGCCGTAAAGCCATTTTGGAAGTCCATGCCAAAAATAAGCCTTTGGATAAGAATGTCGATTTGGACGTGGTTGCTCGGCGTACCCCTGGCTTTACTGGTGCGGATTTGTCCAATGTTTTGAATGAAGCAGCTTTGCTGGCTGCCCGCCATGGCCACCGGAAAATTGGCATGGAGGAAATGGAGCAAGCTGTGGAACGGGTCATTGCGGGACCGGAAAAGAAGTCCAAAGTCATTAGTGAGCGAGAAAAACGATTGGTGGCTTATCATGAGGCCGGTCATGCGGTAGTCAGCTATTTCTTGCCGAATTCTGATCCTTTGCATAAAGTCAGCATTATCCCGCGGGGCCGTGCTGGTGGGTATACGTTGTTGTTACCCAAGGAAGACCGTAATTATGTGACAAAATCCCAGATGCTAGATTCTTTGGTTCTCTTACTGGGTGGGCGCATGGCGGAAAAATTGGTGTTGAAAGATATCTCCACCGGCGCGCAAAATGATTTGGAACGTGCGACTTCCACGGTGCGGGAAATGATTACTCGTTACGGCATGAGCGATGAGCTTGGCCCATTGACCTTTGGGAAGCAGCAAGAAGCGGTTTTCTTAGGCCGGGATATTTCCCATGAGCGGAATTATAGTGAGGCAATTGCCTTTGCTATTGATAAAGAAGCCCGCGCTATGATGGACACTGCTTATCATCGTGCAGAACAAATCCTCACTGAGCATATGAAAGAGCTGCATAAATTGGCAGAAGTCTTGATGGAGAAGGAAACCGTGGAAGCGGTGGAATTCTACGAAATCATGAAGGACTACGATTCTGCTTCTCCTGCAATGGCAGAAGCGGCCAAGGCTGCTTTTGAAGCAAGAGAGCAGCAAAAAGCGCTTGAAGAAGCAGAAGCCAATGAAAACCAGCAATCTTATTCCGTAGAAAACGGCCGGATCACTAACGAATTTGAACGTTTCTCTGTGGATGGGGAAGCTGAGGATGGTCCAGAAGTTCGTTTTTCCTACCGGGAAAAGAAATAAACGATTTTATATAGCAGATCGAAAAGGTTGGGTATTGAAACAATGGGTAAAGTAAAGAATTTTTTCGCCCGTAAGGATATTGTTTTCAGTGTAGACCGCTATTTGATCAAGGCCCTTGGCGCTATGGCCCAGGGTCTCTTTGCATCTTTGTTGGCGGGACTGATTATCAAAACCATCGGGGAGCAGTTACATATTGATCTTTTGATTGAAATGGGTGCGGCCGCCCAAAGTATGATGGGCGCTGCCATTGGTGTAGCAGTAGCGCATTCCTTGAATGCTCCGCCTTTGGTTTTGTTTACTTCAGTCATTACCGGCTATGTTGGTGCGGAGTTAGGCGGACCGGCAGGCGCTTTCCTGGCGGCAATGTTTGGTACAGAATTCGGGAAAATTGTTTCCAAAGAAACGAAACTCGATATTTTGATTACCCCAGTGGTTACTTTTGCTGTTGGCTATTTGGTCGGTGCTTTTCTTGGGCCTTATATCAATGACTTTATGCTCTGGTTAGGGCAGTGCATTATGTGGGCCACGGAGCAGAAACCTTTAATCATGGGTATTGTTGTGGCGACGGTTGTTGGCCTTGCCTTAACGGCGCCTATTTCTTCCGCTGCCCTATGTATTATGTTGGAGCTGGAAGGGTTGGCCGCCGGCGCTGCTACGGCAGGTTGCTGTGCCCAGATGATCGGCTTTGCAGTGATGAGTTTCCCGATTAACCGATGGGGAGGGTTGGTTGCCCAGGGATTAGGAACTTCAATGCTGCAAATCTCCAATATTATCCGGCATCCACAAATTCTTTTGCCGCCTACTTTGGCTGGAATGATTACGGGGCCGTTATCGATTACCGTATGGCAGATGACTAACCTTTATACTGGCGCGGGTATGGGTACTTGCGGTTTGGTTGGGCAGATTTCTACCGTGCTCTCCATGGGGGCCTCTGGTGATGTTTGGCTGTCTATTTTATTGTTGCACTTCCTTTTCCCAGCGATATTGACCCTCTTCTTCTATTGGGTGATGAAACGTTTGGGGTGGATTAACCAGGAGCAAATGAAGTTAGACCTATAATTTTTCCAAGAAAGGGAGCAAAGATGGACAAGCCTTCTTTACATGAATTATTACAAATTAAACGGCCTTTGCTCATGGGAGTTTTGAATATTACGCCGGATAGTTTTCACGACGGTGGTTGTTATTTTTCTGAACAAGCAGCCATTGCTCAGCTAGATGCTTTAATTGCACAAGGAGCGGATATTGTGGATATTGGCGGCGCTTCTTCTCGTCCTGGCCACAATCCTGTTTGTCCAGAAGAGGAGTGGCGACGGTTGTCTTTGGTTATCGATTTTTGTCAGCAGCGACCGGTCCTTTTTTCTGTGGATACGGATCAGCTGTCTGTGGCAGAAAAAGCTTTGGCACATGGTGCAGATATCCTGAATTATAGCGGTGGTAAATTAGATGAGGAATTTTTCCAACTTGTTGCGCAGTATGGAGTTCCAATGATTCTCATGCACCGTCAGGGAAAAGAAGGCTGTCATGAAAATGTGGTGGAGGAGATCTTGACTTTTTTCCAACAGGGAATTGCTATGGGGCTTTCTCTGGGAATGAAAAAAGAACAGTTTGTGTTGGATCCGGGCCCTGGCTTTAATAAAGATGTGCAAGAAAATATTGCCTTAATGGCGGCAATTCCCCAATTCTTAGCGTTGGGATATCCGTTGCTTATGGCTTTTTCTCATAAGCGGTTTATTGCCGCCCTTAGTGGGGAAAAGCCAGGCTCAGCGCCTTTAGGAAATTTGGCTGCTGCGGCTTTTTGTGTGGATAGCGGGGCGCATATTTTGCGTATGCATGATATTACCCCATTAAAAAGAATTTTGGATCGGCAGGAGATGTAGCATGGATAAGATTATTTTACCAAATATTCCTTTCACGGCTTGCCATGGCTGTAATCCAGAAGAGCGGACAACGCCACAGCCTTTTCGTGCTTCTGTAACTTGTTGGCTTTCTACTCAGGCTGCAGGATGTGCCGATGATCTTACTCTGACGGTGGATTATGGAGAACTTTACCAGAGAATTTTAGCCCATGTAACGGAGCATAGCTATTTTCTCATCGAAGCCTTGGCGGAACATGTTGCCGAACTGGTGCTGGCAGATCGTCGCATTTGTAAAACCGAAGTAACTGTGGAAAAATTGGCTGCTAAGGCCGGAAATGTTGTTTTCCCAGCTATGGTAACCATTGAAAGGGGACGGAATGAGTAAAGCTTGGCTTTCTCTTGGCAGTAATTTGGGAAATCGACAAAGTTACCTTGCTATTGCAATCCGCCGTCTGACAGAAATAGCGGAGAGCCATGTTCTTACGGTTTCTTCTTTATATGCAACGGAGCCTTGGGGAAAAAAGGAGCAGGGGGAATTTCTCAATGCTGCTTTGTTTATGGAAACCACACTCAGTCCTTTGGCATTGTTAGATTATTGTCAAAGTATTGAAACAGCAGCAGGCCGAGTGCGTAAAGAACATTGGGGAAGCCGTACTTTGGATATAGACATCATTGCCTACAATGATTTAACGCTGGGCTTGCCCAATTTAACATTACCCCATCCATATTTTGCGCAGAGACGTTTTGTTTTAATGCCTTTGGCAGAGCTGGATTCTCCTTGGGGAGATACGGGTTTGCACTCTTTGCAGGAATTACTGAATTCTTGTCCTGATGATTTGTGTGTAAAAAAGTTATCTTCTGCTACTGTTTGGTGGAATAAATAAAAGACGTAAATAGCGTCTTTTTTTATTTAGTTAGCACAGCCCCCCTTTTCATCAACATGTTGCACCAAAAGAGGTTCTGGTGTATAATAAACAAGATTTATCATCCATTTTTTTGATATATTTTACGTTTATTTTTGTTATTCTTCAACGTTATTACAAGAGAAAGTGTGGTTTTGTATGGCAAAACGTAAACTTGGCGACCGTAAAG
>CAKRYM010000091.1 GCA_934427095.1 uncultured Bacillota bacterium
GGATGATACCTCGCGTTGGATTGCTCAACCGGATACGAAAAATCAGCCATTTTTTCCTATGAGGATAGGCCTTTACATTCTTGAAATTATATCATTATCCGACTAGAAACTGCAAGGCTTTTTTAGGAAAGCACGGGGATTTTTCATAACCAAAGGGATTTTGTCATATCCTTTTGATGAGGTGAAGGGAATGGCAAAAAAAGGTTCTATCGCCCAGGCCGTGGGCGCCTTGGATTTGCCGGCGGAATTGGCAAAGGATACGGTCAAAATGATTCTCACAGGCAATGAAGATATTCTGGTTTACAATCACGGCGGTATCTTGGTCTATGAGCCGGAGAGGATTGTGTTTCGTTATCAAAAGGGCTTAGCAGCGGTGAGCGGCAATGGCCTTTCCTTAACGGAATTGACCGGGGACGGCTTGCGCATCGCCGGGGAGATACACGGGGTCTATTTGAAGGAGACCAAACATGAGCATTGAGGTGCAACGTTGGCTAAAAGGCTATACGGAAGTGGAAATTCGGGGGGACGCAGGTCTTTTCTTGCGTTTAGCCTGTAAAAAGGGACTGCGTTTGCGCAAAGTGCGCCGAGAAGGGGAGTCTCTTAAGGCTGAGGTGGAGCTGTCTCAGCGGCTGCTGCTGCGCGACGTGGTCCGGCAAGGGGGCTGTCAATTGCGTTTCCTGCGCCGACAGGGGTTGCCTTTTTGGGCTGCTTTTTGCTGGCGCAGGCCAGCTTTGCCCTTAATGATCCTCGTTACCGCGTTATTGTTGACCTTTCTTTCGACCATGATTTTTTCCGTTTCTGTTGTGGCGGAAAACGAAATCACGCCTGAGGACGAAGAGCGGATTTTGGCCATTGCCCAGGAGGCGGGGTTGAAACCGGGCAAAAGCCGGCTGTACTTATCTCTGGATGAGGTGAAAAAGGCTATTACTTCCCAATTTCCACAGTTATTCTTTGTGGAAATCAACCCCCAGGGCACGGCCGTGGAGATTAAGGTGGCAAAACGTACAGATCCGCCGCCTTTGCCAAAGCCAGGGGACGTGGTCGCTTCTTGCGATGGGGTAATTCAGTCCGTACTGGTGAACCGGGGTACAGCCGCGGTCAAAGAAGGGGATGTGGTTAAAGAAGGCGATGTGCTGATTTATGGCTGGCTGGGGGAGGAGCCCGTGTCCGCAGACGGCATTGTGGTGGCCCAGGTGCAGGAAACGGGGCAAGGCGAATGGGCCTATCGCCAGCAGGAGCTGACCAGGAGCGGTGAAACGGTACGCAATGTGTTTTTGCGTATCAATGGGGGCGGCCTGTTGCATATTCTGGGGCCTGGACGGCCCGAATACCAGCTTTCCCAGGCGGAGACCCATGGGGATACGCTCCTTTTGTGGAGGAAAACAGGATTATGCGTAGAAATTATATGGAATAGGATCAGCGAGCTAACCGCCACGCCTTTGCTCTATTCTGAGGCGGATGCCAAAACCAATGCCATCAAAGAAGCGGACCGGGACGCTAGAGCCGCCTTGTTTGCTCAACATGATTTGGGTACCACGGATTTGGTTGCCAGCGAAACCACCTTGCTTACCATTGGAGAAGATAGCGTACAGGCGGAGGTATGCCTCTATGCCAATGCAGAAATCGGCGTGTTTTCCCCTAATTTACGGGAAGCGCCGCCGGAAGACTTGCCCATAGAAGAGGAAGAATGGTAAACGGTTTGTGGCGAAGATAGCCGATCAAGAATGAAACTAAAGAAGGAAAGTAAATTTGGAAGAAAAAATTATTTTGGCCAACAATACCCTGGCAGCAGATCTTTGCGGTTATCAGGACCGTTTTCTCCGCATGATTGAGAAAAAGCTGCATCTTACCCTGTTGGCAAGAGGGAATGAAATCTTGCTCAGCGGCGGGGAAGAAAAGGTGAAACAGGGCGCTCAGGTGTTGCGACATTTACAAACCCTGGCCAGCGCCGGGGTAACTTTATCCCCCATGGCTGTGAATTACGCCCTCTCCGTTTGCGATGAGGAGGAGCCGGGCTTACCGGCTTTGCTCACCAAAACGGTGTTCACCACCGCCAAGGGTCGCACCATCCAGGCCAAAAGTTTCGGTCAGTGGCAGTATTTGAAGGCCATGGAACACGATGATTTGGTATTCGGCATCGGCCCTGCTGGTACAGGGAAAACCTTTCTGGCCGTGTTGCAAGCGGTTACCGCATTGAAACAGCGGCGCATTAGCCGTATCGTTTTAGCCCGGCCTGCAGTGGAAGCCGGGGAAAAGCTGGGCTTCTTGCCCGGGGATTTGCAGGAAAAGGTCAGCCCTTATCTGCGGCCGATTTATGACGCCTTAGACGAGGCTTTAGGGGTTGAACAAGCACGCAAGCTCATGGAACGAGGCACGGTGGAAGTGGTACCCCTGGCCTATATGCGCGGCCGCACCTTGGACGATGCCTTTATTATTTTGGACGAAGCCCAGAACACCACCAGCCCCCAGATGAAGATGTTCCTGACCCGTATTGGTCAAGGTAGCCGAGCTGTGGTCACTGGGGATATTACCCAGATCGACCTGCCGAACGGACAAGTTTCCGGCCTGGTAGAAGCAGAACAGCGTCTTCGCCAAGTGGAAGGACTGTCCTTCTGCTATCTGAGCAAGGTGGATGTGGTTCGCCATCCGCTGGTAC
Organism: uncultured Bacillota bacterium; assembly: GCA_934427095.1. GTDB lineage: Bacteria > Bacillota > Dehalobacteriia > UBA4068 > UBA4068 > RGIG3155. The sequence continues at coordinate 2,657 of CAKRYM010000091.1, forward strand.
AGCGCATTATTGAAGCTTATGAGGCCCAGGAGGCAAAGGACAAGCCATGACAAAACGAAATCCTCAGTCCAAACGACGGCAGACCCAGCATAAAATCAAACGGCTGTATTTGAGCAATGTGTTTTGGCTCTTGCTGTGCATCATTCTTTCCGTGGTCATCCTTTCCGTAGATTTAGTGGAGGACCAGGTCTTTGTGGCGGAAAATGAAATCGCCGGGGAAGATGTTTATTACCGGGGAAATACCACCACTTATACCAGTGAGATCCGCACGGAAGAAGCCCGCACCGAAGCGGCTGCGGCAGTCAATCCCGTTTATGTCATTGATGAAACGGTGCTCACCCTGTTACAGGACGAAATTCAGTCCTATTTTGACGCCATTGGTAAGGTGGCGGGGGCTTATGATTATTACGGCAGCGATGCTTTGACTGCTTTACGGGAAGAATTACCCGGTAGCTATGCCGATAGCACCTTGCAAAGTATGCTTTATCTGAATGAAGCGGAACGCACCTTCCTTTGTGAAAGCTTCCTCACTATGGTGGAGCAGGCTTATGGGGACGGTGTCAGCGAAACCGAAATCGAAAGCGCTAGAAACCGTATTTTGGAAAGCATCAATAACTCCACCATTACCGGGGAAAAAGAGGTGTTTTTGAAAAACCTCTTGGCTGGTTTGGACTTGCCTTATAATGAGGCCTATGACGCCATTGCCACCGCAGCTGCGGTGGAGGAAGCACAGGCAGCCGTGCAATCTGTACAGATCACCGTGCAAAGCGGGGAAAAAATCATCAGTCGCGGCTCTGTAGTCACTGCCTTACAGGTGGAAGCCCTGCAAATGCTGGGTCTCTTTAGCGATAATCCCGTTTACACCCCGTATATCGGCCTGTTGGTCTTGGTCGCTCTGGTGTTAACCCTGCTCTATTTGTATTTGCGCATTTATCAGCGGGAGTTGTTCCGCCGCCGTTCCGCCATGTTGGTGCTGTCTACGGTGATTCTTTTGGTGCTGCTCTTATGCAAATTGATTTCCCTTCTGACCATGGATGGGGATAGCTCCATGAATTTGCTGGCCGGGTATTTGTTGCCCGTGGCTACTGCCTCCATGTTGGTCACTGTGTTGTTAAACCGAGATACGGCTATTGTCACCACTGTGGTACTGGCGGTGTTTGTGGCTGTGATGATGGACGGGCAGATTAGCTGCGTGCTGGTGGCCTTAGGCAGTGGTATTGCCGGTGTTCTTTCTGCTTCTCGCTTGAGTCAGCGTAGCCAATTCGTGAACGCCAGTATTTATCTGATCCTGGTGAATGTGGCGGTGATCGGCGCCTGGGGCTTGCTCTGGGGGGATGGGAATCGTTTGATCCTTTTGGGTATGCTTTTCGGCGTGGTGAACGGCCTCCTTTCCGCGGTTTTAGCCATGGGTATTCTGCCCTTTTTGGAAAGCGGCTTCGGCATTACCACGGTGATTCGCCTCTTGGAGCTTTCCAATTCCAATGATCCGTTGCTGAAACGGCTAATGATGGAAGCGCCAGGCACCTATAATCACAGCGTGTTGGTGGGCAATTTGGCGGAAGCGGCAGCAGATGCCATTGGCGCCAACGCTCTTTTGGTTCGGGTCGCTTCGTATTATCATGATGTGGGTAAGCTGAAACGGCCCCATTTCTTCATTGAAAACCAGCGGCCCGGGGAAAACCCCCATGATAAATTGCAGCCGGCCTTGTCTGCGATGATTATTACCTCCCATCCTACGGACGGGGTAAAAATGCTGAAAGAACGGCGTTTCCCCGTGGAGATTTTGGATTTGGTGGAACAGCATCACGGTACCGGCGTTTTGCATTTTTTCTATCATAAAGCCAAAGAAAATGCCTTGGACCCGGAAGATGTGCGCTTGGAAGATTTTTGCTATCAGGGGAAGAAGCCCCAGACCAAGGAAGCTGCTTTGCTGATGCTGGCTGACTCCGTGCAAGCGGGGGTTCAGGCTTTGCATGGCGGGACCAAGGAGCAGATTGAAGAACGGGTACGTTCGGTCATTGAAAGCAAGATTCAGGAGGGGCAGTTGCAGGAAAGCCCCCTGACCTTTAAGGATATTGATATCATTAACCGCACCTTCCTGACGGTGCTTGCGGGCATGAATCATACCCGAATTAGCTATCCAGGCCAGGAAAAAGCGGAGCTGGGAGGATTGGAAGTTGAAGCTCTATCTGCGGATACGCAAAGAGAATAGACGGGCCCAGGGGACAGACGCCCCTTTGCGCCGCTTGTTGAAAGAGGCTGCCCGCTTAACCCTGGCGGAAACTGGGGTGGAGCAGGATACGGAAATCAGCCTCCTGCTGACGGATGACAAAGGCATCCATGTGTTGAACCAACAATGGCGGGGCGTGGATAGGCCCACGGATGTGTTGAGCTTTCCCCAGGCAGAGGAAAGCGAAGGCCTGCTTTTGCTGGGGGATATTGTGGTAAATACCCAGCAATGCCAACGCCAAAGTGAAGCTTATGGCCATTCTTATGCCCGGGAATTCGTGTTCTTGTTCATCCATGGCCTGTTGCATTTGTTGGGCTATGATCATGAATTAGGCGAAACCGAAGAAAAAGAAATGTTCCAGCTGCAGGATATCCTGATCAGCCGGCTTTATCCTCAGGAGAAACAAGCATGACAGAAAAAAATACACCCTTTCGTTCCGGCTTTGCGGCCTTGATCGGCAGGCCCAATGCCGGTAAATCCACCTTAACCAATTTGTTGGTTGGTGGTAAGGTGGCCATTGTTTCCGATAAACCCCAAACCACCAGAAACAGTATTCGCGGTATTTATACGGATCAGCGGATGCAGGCGGTGCTCATCGATACCCCTGGCGTCCATAAGCCGAAATTCAAATTAGGGGAACGCATGATGGAGGCGGTCAATGATTCCGTGGCTGGCTGCGACCTGATTTTGTATTTGGCAGACGTTACGGAAGAATTTGGCGCCGGGGAAGCCTTTATCTTGAATATGTTGGCTAAAGCAACGGTGCCGGTAATCTTGGTCTTAAATAAAATTGACCTGATCCGACCGGAGCAGTTATTGCCCTTGATGGATTTTTACGGCAAGAAATATGCCTTTGCGGAAATTGTGCCGGTTTCCGCCAAAACCGGGGATGGCAGCAAAGAGCTGTTGGACTTGGTTTATCAGCATTTGTCTCCTGGCCCCGCTTATTATCCGGAAGGTATGATTTCGGATTTACCGGAAAACATGCTGGTAGCGGAGTTAATCCGGGAACAGGTACTGGAACTGACCACGGACGAGGTGCCCCATTCTGTGGCGGTCAATGTCACGGAAATGTTTGAACAGGAAAACGGCGTGCTGCATATTGCGGCCAATATTTATGTGGAGCGGGATTCCCAAAAGGGCATTCTCATCGGGAAAAATGGCGCTATGCTTAAGCAAATCGGTAGCCGCGCCCGCGCTGAGGTGGAGAAAATTTTTGCCTGCCGGGTCTTTTTGGAGCTGCATGTGCGGGCCAAAAAAGATTGGCGGAACAATACCGGCTTGTTGGATAGCTGGGAATATCAGGAATAATGCCTAGATACGGCCGCTTCCCTTTTTGGCAAGGGGAAACGGTCGTTTTGGTAGAAAGGAGAACCGCGTGGATATTCGGGATCGCAGTGTGGAAGCCATTGTGCTGAAAAGTACAGCGTACAAGGAACAGGACCGGCTGTTGACCTTTATCACACCGGAATATGGAGTGGAAAAGGCCATTGCTCGGGGAGCAGCGAAAAGTACCGGCAGCCTGCGCCCCATTGCCCAGCCTTATGCTCGGGTTTCTCTGCTGCTTACCCCTAGGCGCGGGTTGAGTTTTGTTTCCCAAGGGGAGCCTTTGGAAACCTATATCCGCTTAGACAGCGGCTTGAAACGGTTCACTTACGGCGCTTATGTAGCGGAGCTGGCTATTCTCGCGTCGCCGGAGCAAA
>CAKRYM010000092.1 GCA_934427095.1 uncultured Bacillota bacterium
CCAGTTAGCTATAAGGTGCTTTCTTTTTCTTTTGGGGACAAAAACAAAGGAAAAAGCCTCTTCTCCCTGTTTTTGCCGAGAAAGAAAGGAAAAAAGAAGAAAATATTTTGCCCAAAAAAACCCTTGACCTTATGTTAAATAGAAAGTCTATCATAAACTTATCAAGTGGCGTTTTCGCCCCTCCCTAAAAACAAATAACCGATGAAGCCTGGCAAAGGAGGAACACACACATGAAAACTGTTCTTGTGACTGGCGCTGCCGCTGGCTTAGGCCATTATCTAACCCTGAGCTATGTGAAAAAAGGGTACACCGTATTTGCTCTGGACATTGATGAAAAGAACCTGCAAAACCTGCCCAAAGAAAACATCCTCCCCATCAAAATGGATATTTCCAGCCCTGCGGACTGGGATACGGTCGTAGTCCCGGAAATAGAAAAGCTAGGCAAAGGCTTAGATATCGTCATTGCTTGCGCCTCAGTGATGCATCTGGGTAGCGCAGAAACCTGCCCGGAAGCAGAATGGAATAAAGTCAACAGCATTAACCTAACTGGCCAATACCTGACCGCCAAAAAGACTCTCCCCTTTTTACAGCAAAACAAAGGGAATATTCTCTTTATCGGTTCCCCCTCCGGCTTGTTGGCTGTGCCCGATGAAGTGTGCTATGTCACCTTCAAACATGCGGTACGCGGTCTAAGCAAATCCGTGGCCATTGACTTCGGTAGCGCAGGAGTCCGTGCCAATGTGGTGCATCCTGGTTGGATGCGCACGGTCATGTCCGACAAGGAAATGGAAGAAATCATGGCCAATGAGCATTGCTCCTTGGACGAAGCGTATTTGCGTGCCACTCGTTTTGTTCCTTTGCGTCGCCCCGGTAATTTGGAAGAAATCTGGAACGCCATTGATTTTCTGACCTCAGACAAGGCCTCTTACATTACCGGCGCAGAATTAACGGTAGACGGCGGCCTGACTGTAGTAGACCCGGGCATGGTGGCCTTTGAACGTTAAACAGGAAAAGAAAACAACTACTTATCTCCTATCTGCACAGCAAGTCCTGTAGGAAAACCACTCCATATGGAGTGGTTTTCCTCTGTCAAATCTGGATTTTTCGTATTTTTCCCAAAAAAAGGCTTGCATCTGCCGAAAGAGTATAGTATAATAAATTTCGCTGTAATAAACAACATTGTGCTGGTATAGCTCAGTCGGTAGAGCGCATCCTTGGTAAGGATGAGGTCCCCGGTCCGAATCCGGGTACCAGCTCCAACCCTTCTGCTCAAGGCAGAAGGGTTTTATTTTTTTCTTTTCCACAAAAAACTCCCGCCCCAGGCGAATCTGGTAGCGGGAGTTTTCTTGTTTATTTTAGGGAGAAATGCGTTTATTCCGCAGCCAATTGGGTCAAGGCCTGGATAGCGGTATCCACCTCTTCTTCTGTATTATACCAGGAAAAGCTAAACCGTACCGCCCCCTGCTCTACGGTTCCCAAGGCCTGATGCATCCTAGGCGCACAATGGGCGCCGGGCCTAGTGGCAATCCCATAATCCTCAGCCAAAGCGTCAGAAACAGCGCCGGAATCATAGTCCCTGACATTCAGGGTGACAATGGCCGTCCTATCCCAAGTAGAGAAATCCCCATAGATTTTGATTCCCGGGATAGCGGACACCCCGGCATAAAACCGTTTCGCTAGAGCGATTTCCTTGGCATGGATGGTTTCCACCCCGGTTTCTTGAATAAACCCTAGGGCTGCACCTAAGCCGGCAATGCCGTGGCCGTTTAAGGTGCCAGCTTCCAACCGAGTGGGCATTTCCATAGGCTGGCTTTTGTTATAGGACTGAACCCCAGTCCCCCCTACTTTAAAGGGGCGAATCTCCACCCCCTTGCGTACCCATAAGCCGCCGGTACCTTGGGGGCCCATTAGGCCCTTATGCCCCGTAAAGCATAGGACATCGACGCCCATTTTCTGCACATCAATGGGGTAGCAACCTGCAGTTTGGGATGCATCCACAATCAAAAGCAGGCCCTTTTCCTTGGCAATGGCACCAATCTGTGCCAAATCTAGCACATTACCGGTTAAATTAGAAGCATGGGTACAGACAATGGCTTTCGTATTTTCTTTAATTAAACGGGAAAAGTCCGCGTAATCTACTTTCCCTGTTTGATCCGCTGGTACAAAACTCAATTCCAGTCCTTTTTCTTCAGCCAAACGGTACAAAGGACGCAACACGGAATTGTGCTCCAAATCCGTGCTAATCACGTGATCCCCGGCGTCCAGTAGACCGCAAATGGCAATATTCAAGGCCTCGGTGGAATTGGTGGTAAAGGCGATTTGCTCCGCCCCGCCCTCGCCATGAAACAGCGAAACCAAAGCGGTGCGGGTGCCATAAACCGTACGGGCGCTTTGCAGAGAGCTAGCATGAGCACCACGGGCAGCATTGCCCATAGAATTTAACGCCTGGAGAACCGCTTCTGCCACTACCGGCGGTTTATGCAAGGTGGTTGCCGCATTATCGAAATAAATCACGGTTTAACAACCTTTCCGGCTTGTTCCAGGGTTTCCACAATGGTATACATATTGGTCACAGAACCGACCGCTAATTTTTCCGTCAAGCCAAAATGATTCAGGCAAGTGCCGCAGGTAAGGATTTCCACGCCCTGAGCTTCCATATTTTTCAAATCTTCCAAGGAATCGGAGCCTTCCACGGTCAGCTTGGCGCCGCCATTATAAAAGACAATGGTTTTCGGCAGTTTTTCCTGCTGATTCAGGGCATACAGGAAAGCCTTCATCAAACCGCGCCCCAATTCTTCGCTACCCATCCCCATGCAGTCGGAGCTAACAGCCACCACCGTGTTGCTACGCTGATCCGGGGTGCAACTGATAGCATCTTCTTCCTGGGCAGCTTCGGCCACAGGGGCGTCCACTTCAATGCGGATCAGAAATTCCTTATCCCCCAGTTTTTCTCCTTGGGCAGTAAGGCCTTTGCTATTGGCAAAGCGCGTTACATTCTGTACGGCGATTTCATTATCCACCCGTACTTCCAGGCTGTCGCCTTCTTTCATTTGGGCCAGAGCATTTTTGGTTTTGATGACAGGGGCCGGGCAAGCCAGTCCCATGGCGTTTACTTCAATTTTCGTCATGTGTTTTCTCCTTACTTTTCTCTCCTTCAAGCTTTAGGAAATTTCGTATTTCCTATGCGCATACATCATATTTATTATAAACCACTCTTTGCTGAAATCAAGTTTTCGCTTTTTCCACTTCTTCTTTTGCGAAAGAAGTGGAAACATGATTTTCTTCTTTTGCATCATTCATTTTCCCAGCATAAGCTATGGATAACATAAGGCTGCGACAAAAAAATACAAAACAGGCCAAAAACTTTCCTCTTTCCATCAGATTATTTAATATCTTCATACCTTTAGCATTTTTTTTGATTTGTTTTTCCACATATTTGTGATAAAATTATTTTATTTGGATGATTGTCTCATTTATATTTAGCAGGAGGAAAATAGGAAAATGTACGCCGTTGGCATTGACATGGGCTCTACTTGCACCAAATTAATCGCCATGGATCAAGAACAGCATATTGTCTTGCAAAATGTCATCCCCACTGGCTGGAACTGCGTTTCTTCCGCAGAAGGCTTACGAGGGGAACTGCAAACAGCCGGGATTTCCCAAGGGGATTTTCGCTGCGTAGCCACGGGTTATGGACGGGTGTCCGTCCCCTATGCGGACAAAACCGTAACCGAAATTTCCTGCCATGGAAAAGGGGCCTGCTGGCTCTTTGGGGAAAAAGATTTAACCGTGATTGACATCGGCGGCCAGGATACCAAAGTCATACAAATGGAAAAAGGCCTGGTCAAGGATTTCAATATGAATGATAAATGTTCTGCCGGCACCGGGAAATTCCTGGAAATTATGGCCGCAACCCTGGGGGTTGATCTGAACGACTTATGCGAACTGGCCAAAACAAGCACTGAGCATGTGAGCATCTCCTCCATGTGTACGGTATTTGCTGAATCCGAGGTGGTGAGCCTGGTGGGCAAAGGAACGGCCAAAGCGGACATTGCCTGGGGCATTGTGGATTCCATTGCCAATAAGGTCAAGGGCCAGGTGGGGAAAATCCGGCTTAGCCAGGGGAAAGTTTATCTCACCGGCGGCCTTTGCGAAGTGCCTTATATCCTAGAAGCCTTGTCCCAAAAACTGGAAACGCCGGTGCTCACTCAGCCCATGGCTCGTTATGCCGGAGCGATCGGCGCTGCTTTAGCAGCCTTGGAAATCTTAGACGCCGCGGGCATGATTCCCGTGGGGCTTTGCGGCATGAGCGAAGAAACCATACCGGACGCAGAAACCGTACTGCCCAAAAACCTTTGTCCTTTAATTAAATCCAGCTACGGCTTTGCCTTGTCCCAAAAATGCCCCTACACCTATTGGTCTGACGTCATCATCGGGGAAACCACTTGCGACGGCAAAAAGAAAATGTATGAATTGCTGGGCAAATTAAAACAGACCTATATTCTGCACCTACCCCAAGGGGTAAAGGCCGATTACGCTCTGGCCTTTTGGCGGCAAGAACTGGCAGATTTCCAACGCTATATCGAAGAAACCTTCCAGGTGACCATCACCCAAGACAAGCTACGGGAAGCCGCTGATTTGCGTAACCGTGTGCGTAAAGCAACCGTACAACTCATGGAATTCCAGCGATTAAACCCCGCTCCCATTGATAGCCTCAAACTATATCAATTCCTGGACAACCTGAAATATACGTTTGACCTGGAAGCTTACATTGCTTCTATCGAGGCCTTAAGTCAAGAATTGCAACAGGAAATCAGCAACAGCCAAATGGCCGCAGACAAAAAGCGTATTCTTATCACCGGCTGTCCCATTGGCGGCGCTATTGAGAAAGTCACCGCAGCAGTGGAAAACAATGGCGGCCGCGTGGTTTGCTATGAAAACTGTTCTGGTATCAAAGCAGCCCGGCAATATGTGGATACCCAAGCGCCGGATATCTTAACTGCCATAGCCGAAGCTTATTTGGGTATTGGCTGCGCAGTCATGACCCCCAATGAACGCCGGATGGAAAATTTAGCTAGCTTGCAAAAGGAATTCCAGGCCGATGGCATCATCGATGTGACCTTGCAGGCTTGCACCGCCTATATGGTGGAAACGGAAACCGTCCGGGAGCTTTACCAAGCACAGGATATTCCCTATATGGCGCTAGAAACTGATTACTCCAAAGCAGATAGCGGCCAGATCGATACCCGCATCGCCGCTTTTATCGAGACCTTATAAGCCTATGTTAAAAGAGAAAAAACCGTATATCGTGATTACCTTCCCCAATACAGTTGCCGCCCTCTCCATGGAAAGCGCCTGCCATGCAGCAGGGTTGCCGGGCCGGATCATCCCGGTCCCTAGCCAAATTTCCGCTGGCTGCGGTTTTTCTTGGCGGGCAGAAGTCCAAGACCAAGAAAAATTGAAAGCCTTTATGACGGAACAAGGCATTACCTATTCGGAAATTCACGAAATCGAATTATAATTCGTTACCCTTCCACCCCTGGCAAATGGGCGTCAAACCCCGTTTGTCAGGGGTTGTTTTTGCCCATTACGCAAAAGCCCCTTTGTTGCCAACCAAAACGCCGCCTTGGTCACGCTCTTATCCAGATAAACAACATAAAAAATAGATGAGCTCCTTGGTACCCCCAGGAACTCATCTGAAAAGGGGCTCAATCCCCTATGGCTTCTGCATCTTCTGTCCCCACATAGTCGCTTTGCGCATATAAATCCGCAGGGATAGCACTTACGGCCAACTGTTCCTCCGCTGGCAAACTGTTGTACCAAGCCAACCAGTCCAAGGTTTCTTGGGAAAGGCCGTCCACATCGATCATCTTATCCCCAAATTTGACTTGGCTTCCCGTTCCTTCTCGGTAGGCAAAGACCATCCATTTCTCATTGCACAAAATTTCTATGGTATCATCCGCGCCATATCGATAGGCAAAGCCTGTGCCAAAATTGGATTGATTATTTTCTGTGGGGATTTCCGTCCCCTCTACACTGGAAGTAATCTCTCCGGCTATGGGTAAATCTTCTTCCGCGGAAGGCGCTTCTTTTCCTGTGTCATAATATTGTTTCCCGTCTATCATCACCATAGGAATTTTATCCCAGTTTTCTTCTGCTTGCTTTTCCCCTGTGCAACTGCTAAAGATAACCATAGCGCAGAATACGCACAAGACCAATCCCAAAGACAGAGTAGCTTTTCTCACAATAATGCCCCCTTTTCCGCTGATATAAAGATAGACGAAAAAATCCGCTAAAATGTTTCCCTTTTCGTAGCAAGCAGTAGGCAAATCCTCCGGCGCTGAACACAGTATTGCCTAAACAGGGTAGGGTAAAGGGAAACCTTGTTTCATACCATTGTTTTTGTAAGAAGAAAGATTTTCCCTATATCCCCCTTAATCCCCCCCATAAAGGCAGAGGAATCCTTTTTCATGTTCAATGATTCAGCCCTCAAACAAA
>CAKRYM010000093.1 GCA_934427095.1 uncultured Bacillota bacterium
AGAGAGACCGGGTCGGATACTGCATCCATTGCGAAAAGGACGTCGGTTTCCGGAATATCAATTTTCTTTGCGATTTCTTCTAACTTAGGCTCACGGCCAAGTTCATTGACTAACGCTTCCCTGGCCTGCATAGCTCGATAAGCAATGTCTCGCAAAGAACGAGAAACTCGAATTTGATTGTTATCCCGTAAATAGCGACGTACTTCCCCTAAAATCATAGGTACTGCATAAGTGGATAACCTGACTTCCTGAGAAAGATCAAAATTATCAATGGCTTTAATCAGGCCGATACAACCGACCTGGAACAAATCATCCGCATTTTCACCACGATGATGAAACCGTTGTAATACACTAAGCACCAAACGTAAATTACCAGAAATCAGTTTTTCCCGGGCAGAAGAATCACCCTGTTGCATCTTGAGGAAAAGCTGTTTCGTTTCTTCCGCAGACAATACTGGCAATTTTGCCGTATTTACTCCGCAAATCTCTACTTTGTTCAGCATAAGCATCCCCCCGATCTACGCAGATAATCCAATTATGCCTCAGCGAGGAAACGATTATACTCTGCTTAGCACCTACATTTTCTCCATGAAAAAGTCAGTTTTTCCTATCGAAAAATCTAGTCTTTTTCTCCACCTACCCTTCTTGCAATTAAAGAAGAAAAAAGAAAGCGGGAGGCGTTCGCCTCCCGTTATTCTTTCTTTTCCCTAGCCTTTTACGCAAGGGCTTACTTTTGCTTATCTCTTATTTCACGAGATTCGGCGCAACATTTTGTTCATACTTCATCAACATTTGTGCTGCTTCTGCACGGGTCGCATTGCCATTGGGGTCCAGCAAGCCATTGGTTCTGCCACCAATGATGCCCTGGCCAACTGCCCAGTTCATGGCAGATACAGCATAGCTAGAAACTGCTTCATTGTCCGGGAAACCGCTCAGGTTTTCTTCTGCGGTTACAGCCGCCAAGCCGTTATACTGTGCATAGCGGTACAAAATGGTTGCCAATTCTTCCCGGGTAATCCATCTTTCCGGCTCGAAAGCGCCGTTGCCCTTGCCGGTGACAATTCCGTTAGCACTGGCCCAGGCGACTGCCCCAGCGTAGTATTTATCGGCTTTTACATCATCATAGGCGATGGTGGTTTCTACTGCCGGAGTCCCTTCCAACCGCCACAAAATCGTTACCAACATACCACGGGTCAAGCTGGTTTCCGGGCCAAACTCACTGTTGGTAATGCCGTTCATCATACCGTGGCTAATCACATAATCTACCGCTTCATGATACCATTTGCTGGTGATCACGTCGCTATACTGTGCACTAGCGCAATCATGGCTGCTTTCCGTGCCGGAGGCTTTGAAGGTCACTTTGATCGTCACTTCACCCTTGGGCTGGATAAAGGAATAGGTGCCGTTGGTGTTTTCCGTTACGTCAACCTTGTCGCCATCTTTATCGGTGACTTTTACTCTATCTACCACATAGCCTTCATCCGCTTCAAGCTTAATGGTCACTTTGTCGCCCCGTTCGGGCAAGCTGGGATATACGGACACCTTACCGTTTTTGGTTTCCTCGATCACCGGTTTATAGGTCATGCTACCGTCTACCGGTTCTTCAATGAAAACGATTTCGCCATCCTCTACCCCGTCAATCGAAGCGCCGGGATGCACCACAATGCTAGCATCAGGAGCATTGGTCAACTTATCGTCTTCTACCTTCAACGCACTACCTTTACCCAGATTGATCGTACCGTTATTGGTCACTGTGGCATCAGCAGAAATTTCCAGGATCACGTTGCCGCTTAAGCTCATTTCCTGTCCCGCAGAAACAGTATACTCATTTACAGTGATTCCGCTACCGGCATCAAATTCAGGGGCAGTCATCACAAATTCCTCGCGAGAACGACTATCGATAGAGAAATTACCCACTTCCGCAGCATATTCCCCATCCGTCAATTTGGCCAGGCTAGGTGAGAGCACTGCATTTTCTACGACAGCATTACGGTTAATGATGTAAGTAAGGTGGCCGGTCGTACCGCTGGCGTCCGTACCATCGCTAGCAAAACATTTAGGAGCAGCACCAGTGTAAAGAGTTTCCACCGTGCCGTCAATGGTAACGGTGCTATTACCCACAAAACCGCGGTTGGTGGCAGCCATGTTCGTAATAACCGCATCAGACTCCACCTTCAGGGTTGAACGGGTGGTCATGCCATTAACGCCGCCTGCGAAAAGCAAGGTAACCGCCGTATCCGCATCGCCTTCGCCATCACCAATAGTCACCGTAGCCCGGTTCACTCTGGTGCTACCGCCACCACCACAAAACACACCGTAAACTTCGCTGTCCACAATAGTAATTTCTACTTCGTTGACATAAGCGTTACTTTCGATGTCTAACTCGTCGATATTTCTGTTTCCTTCCTTACCGTTGCCCCAGACGCCGCCTTGGATGTAGCAGTAAGGACCAAATTCCGCATTGTTCACTTCCATAGTGACTTTGCCTTCAACGGCGTCATTTCGCCCACCACCGCCAACAAGATAGTCTGTAACCGTGGGGACAGAATCGTCACTACCGATGACCCGAATGGTCACGTCACCATTAACCACAGAAGGTTCCACCAAGGTGGTGCCAACTTTGGAAGCTTCATTCCCATAGTTGCCGCCAAAAATGCGATACACCGTACCGCCAGTCATCAAAATGGAGGTAGATTCCACAGAAACCGGATCTCCAGTTCTGCCGTCTGCACCGCCAAAAACAACTATGTTTTCGGGCACCCCGACATATTGGATTTCGCCGTCTTCTTCCCAAGAGATGTAAGCATCATCCCCTGTGGTCAGGTCATTGATGGTCGCTTCCACCCCATCCGCCGGAGCAGTTTCCGTAATGGTGATGGGCGTACCGTTAGCGAAGAAATACGTTCCATCCGCAGTTGGCATACCATCCGCAGGCGTCGCCGCCAAGGCGGTTGCCGGAATCAGCAAACACAGCATAGCCAAGGTAATGAGCAATGCTGCCAGCTTGCCACTACGTATTTGTTTTGCACTACTTTTCATAAGTGCCTCCTTGTGTAAATGAAATAAAATGAAATAATTTAAACGAAACTTTACCTACGCTTGCACTGACTTCACCAATGCTAAGCATAGTTATACGGTTTTTGCCCGTATAGTTCACGTTCAATTTAACATATTAACATATATAGGATAATTTGACAAGACGAAATATCATATTTTGTTCAGACAGCTCCCTTCACTTGACAAAAAAATCACAGCGTTATAAAATAAAATGATGTGATTATGCCATGATTTGGATTTACTGAAATAAAGAGGGGGGATTTTATGAAACTCGGTTTTATTGGTCTGGGTAACAGCACCACATTTATCACCGCTGGCTTGCGTAAATCTGCAACCTTTGCCCAAGCGGAAATTTTCGGTTACGACCCCTTACCGGCGCAAAGAGAAAAAGCTAAGGCCCAGTTAGGCATTATTCCTTGTGACAGCGCCATGGAAACCGCAAAAGCCTGCGATCTTTTGGTGATTGCGGTAAAACCTCATATTGTCCAGAGTGTGTTGACCGAACTGCAAGGTGTGCTCTGCCCCGATCAATTGGTGGTTTCCGTGGCGGCTGGACGTGATCTTGCCTTTTTAGAAGCTGGCCTTGGGAAAACCCAGCCCATTATCCGTCTAATGCCCAACATCAATGCGCAAGTGGGCATGTCTACCAACGCCTATTGCTGCAATGATGCAGTAACAGAAACCCAACGGAAAACCGTGGAAGAATTTCTTTCTGCTTTCGGCGTGGCTATCTCTGCACCGGAAAGCATGTTCCCGCTCTATACGGTAATCACCGGCGCTACGCCAGCATTCTCCTTCATGTTTATTGACGCCTTAGCCAAAGCCGCTGTGGCCTGCGGCATGAGCCGGCAACAAGCCATTGAAGCGGTAGCCAATACACTCATGGGTAGCGCCAAAACCGTCTTGGAATCCGGTGTTCATCCGATTGAATTGGCGGACAGAGTTTGCTCTCCAGCGGGAATCACCATTGAAGGGGTTTTACAGCTGCAAAAGCATGGCTTTGAAGCGGCGCTAGAACATGCGGTGGAAGCTGCTTTCGCAAAGAATAATAAAATTTGATCATAACCAAACAGCAAGAACGATTTAGACAGTAAAGGAAGAACAAAGAAACAATGGAAAAAGCAATCAACAACATTCGGAATATTGCCATTGTCGCCCACGTAGACCATGGTAAGACGACATTAGTAGACGCTATGCTGCGTCAAGGCGGCATTTTCCGCGCTAACCAAGCCGTGGCAGACCGTGTCATGGACAACAATGATTTGGAACGAGAAAAGGGCATTACTATTCTGGCCAAAAACACCTCTATCAGCTGGCAAGGCGTCAAGCTGAACATTGTTGACACCCCTGGCCACGCTGATTTTTCCGGCGAGGTGGAACGTGTTTTGAAAATGGTGAACGGTGTTCTTTTGCTGGTGGACGCCTTTGAAGGGCCTATGCCGCAAACTCGTTTTGTCCTGGAAAAAGCCCTCGAAATGGATCACAAAGTGATTATCGTGGTTAATAAAGTTGACCGTCCAGATGCCCGGCCAGAAGAAGCAACTTTAGAAACCATTGAGCTGCTAGAAGAGCTGCATGCCGGGGAGGATCAAATTAACGCACCTATTCTCTACTGCTCAGCTCGTGGAGGTACGGCGTCTTTGGACCCCAATGTTCCTGGTACAGATCTTTCTCCTTTATTTGATTCTATTATCGACCATATCCCTGCACCTATGGCGGACCAGGAAGGACCTTTACAGCTTTTGGTCAGCTCCGTGGACTATAATGATTATGTAGGCCGTATCGGTATTGGCCGGGTAGATCGCGGCTGTATCAAAGCAGGGGCGCCAGTGGTGGTGACCAATTATCATGACGAAGATGGCTCCGTAAGAAAAGGTAAGATCAACACCCTATTTTCTATCGAAGGCCTTAACCGTGTGCAAATCGAGGAAGCAAAGGCCGGGGATATTGTCTGCTTCTCTGGCATTGAAAATATTAACATCGGCGACACCGTTTGCCAGCCCGACCAGCCAGAGCCAATTCCCTTTGTTAAAGTGGGGGAACCTACAGTAGAAATGACCTTTTGTGTTAACGACAGTCCTTTTGCAGGGAAAGAGGGCGAATATGTCACCTCTCGTCAGCTGAGGGATCGTCTTTATAAAGAGCTGTTAAAAGATGTTTCTCTCAAAGTATTTGACACGGATTCCACGGATGCCTTCCGCGTATTGGGTCGTGGGGAAATGCATCTGTCTATCCTAATTGAAAACATGCGGCGTGAAGGCTATGAGTTTGCCGTTTCCCCACCCAAGGCTTTGATGAAAGAGATCGACGGCAAACTTTGTGAACCCATCGAACGCTTGCATGTGGATGTTCCTGAGGCCTATTTCCGGCATGTCATGGAAAAAATGGGAGAACGTAAAGGTATCATGACCAATATGGAGCCAGTAGGCAACCGGGTCAGAGCAGAATATCTGATCCCCTCCCGTGGTTTATTCGGCTATAGAAACGAATTTCTCACTGATACCCGAGGCGAAGGGATTATGGGTTCTGTCTTTGCGGAATACCAAGAATACAAAGGAAAAATCCGTAAACGGGATACAGGCTCCCTGGTGGCGTGGGAAACCGGTACTGCAGTCACTTATGGCCTTTTCAATGCGCAGGAACGGGGAACCTTATTTATTGCACCTGGGCAAAAGGTCTATGAAGGCATGATTGTGGGGATGAACCCCAAAGGGGAGGATATCGCGGTCAATGTTTGCAAACAAAAGCATGTGTCCAATATGCGTGCTTCTGGTTCAGATGAGGCCTTGCGTTTAACACCGCCCCGGAAATTCTCCTTGGAACAAAATCTGGAATTTCTCGCTGATGATGAACTCCTAGAGGTTACGCCCAAGAGCCTTCGTTTACGGAAAAAAATCTTAGACCGGGCAGAACGGATGCGAATGGCTTCCCGAGAAAAAGATAAATAATTGCTTTTGCTCATTTCATTAGAGGGTTAAAGATAAAGAAATAAGGCTGCGCAAAGCGCAGCCTTATTTTTATTTCCATCATTATGCTTATATTATTTGGCAATTTCCACCGCTTTCTTCAAATCAATGGAACCAGTATAAATGGCTTTACCAATAATTGCGGCCGAAGCACCCATGTCCTTTAATTTCATGATAGCCGCATAATCAGAAATTCCCCCAGCGATTATGGTCTGCATCCCGCTATTACTGATAATATCCGCAATACCGGGATAATTAGGCCCTTTCATGGAGGCAGAACGCCGAATATCCGTATAAATAAAGCGTTCCATACCAAGGTCTTTTAACCTAGACAGCAAAGTAGAAACAGGCAAAGCTACTGCCGTTCCAAATCCTTCCAAACTGACCAGGCCATCCCGGCCGTCCACACCAGCAATCACCTTATCCC
>CAKRYM010000094.1 GCA_934427095.1 uncultured Bacillota bacterium
ACGTTAAGTTGTTTTGCTATGGCGGTATATAGTGCGTTCCTGATGATACGTGGCATGGTCCGTTTATATAAGGACAGAGAAATGAAAATGTTCTGGAGCGTCTTGCTTGCCTTTGTCCTTTTACCCGCTCTGGTCGGTGTTGTGCTATTGGTCATTCCTGTGGTAGGGTATAATTCTTGGATTGCCATTCCTGCCTTGATTTTTATCATTGTCTGGATTTGTATTGGCTATGTCTTAGAAGTCTATATGCGCAAGGAACTACAACGGAAAATGGATGGCCAGATGAAGATTATTCCTGCTCGTCCACCTCATTGGCTGAGAAATAATTTGTTGATCTTATTGGTATGCTCTGCTGTATGGATTTACGGGATCTGTGGCGGCTACTTTTTCAACAATGAGACATTTGAAAGTATCATTATGTGTCTTTGCCTTTTTTTCTTTGGCCGGTCCTGCATGTTGCTTTGGAAATATAGAGGTTTTTAGTAATAATAAAACACCCTGGATTCTTCCAGGGTGTTTATTTTTATTATTATACTGGTTGCCATCAGGCAAGGACTAATAAAGTGAACCAAAGGTTTTTAAAGGGAAAATACGGAAAAGCGCATGTCCATTGATATCATCGACACTAATGAGTCCGATATCTTCTTCTCGGCTATCTCGGCTACTTCCCCGATTGTCGCCCATAACAAAATAATACCCGTCAGGAATAATCATGTTAATATCCCCTTCAGTCACAACATTGTCCAAATACGGCTCAATTAACAATTCACCATTGATATAAACATTGCCTTGGGTAATAATGATTTCTTCATTCGGTAATCCGATAATGCGTTTGATATAGTCTTCGCCAGGAACATCAGGCGCATTCAGTACCACAATATCCCCCCGGCGTAAGCCTTGCGTACCACCAGTGATTTTGGAGGTAATTAGGGTATCATTGTCCGCTAAAGTTGGGGACATAGAAGTTCCATCTACCTTGGTAATATCAAACACATAAGCGCGCAGAACAAAAGCGATGAGGAAAGCAACAAGGATAATTTTTAAATACGACCAGATCACCGCCCAGGGGGAAGTTGTTTCTACGATCTCCTCTTGTTCAACCGGAGGGGCTTCTTGTACAGGTTCTTCCTGGGGAGGCTGTTCTGGTTGCGCCTGACCAAAGATTTCTGTTAAGTCCGTTTGGTTTTCTACTTGGGACGGATCAATATGGCAGGTTTCCAGCACGGTTTTCCATTCTTCTTTTGTCCGCCGAGCCAAATCTTCAATTTGGGTTAATTCTTGGGCTGCTTCTTCTGCTGCCTGGGTTAAATATTGGATGTTTTCTTCTGCTTGGGAAATCTTTTGATGTAATTGTCGGTTTTGCTCATGTTTTTGATAAGCTTGTTCCAGGGCATCCAATAGTTTTTTCGCTTCCACAGTCGCATAGGATTCGTCCATATCTGGTTGATCCGTGACCTTGGTAAAAGCTTGACGCAATTCTGCAGTTTGGGTATCAAGCTCAGTAAGCTCTTGGTTTAGGGTAGCCATATCTTCCAAGAGTTTATCTTTTTCATCAGAAGCCGCTTTGCTGGCTGCGGCAAGAGACTCACAGAGGGAGTTTTGGGCTTGTAGCGCAGATTCTCCAGAGAGCATTAAGGAACGGCTACTGTAGACAAGGCTGGTTGTAAAATCTTCTTCCTGTCCCGGAACAAAGGGAAGCACGTCTGTTACGGTGTTTTCCGTATGGGTTAGCGCGACCCGACAAGCGTGTGCATTGGCTTGCGCCTGGTGAAAGGCATTTTCTGCTACTTGTAAAAAATTATCCAGTGCAGGATTAGGATAGGGTAAGGCATATTTCTGTGAGATATTTTGTTCAGTCACACACTCACCACCTAATTATTTTAATCAGTTTATTATATCACGCTGGATAAAGATGGGAAAGAGCCTTTTTCTGATTTTCTAATGATTCTTTATCAAAAAATCATAATATCATCATTTGACGGTAGCATTTAGAATGAAAAGGGTAAAGAATGAAGTCTTTGTCCAGATAGAGTTCTTTACAACTCATCAAAGATTTTATATAATATTAAGGCTATCTTTCTTATTTGTTGCCTTATTTTAACCAAAAGGAGAAACCATGACCCAGGTTGTGATCTATACGGACGGCGCTTGTTCTGGTAATCCTGGGCCAGGCGGCTGGGGAGCTGTTCTGTGCGCTGGCGATAGAGAAAAAGAACTTTCCGGTGGGGAAAGTAATACCACAAATCAGCGAATGGAATTAACTGCGGCCATAGAAGCGCTTATGGCTTTAAAACGGCCTTGTCAGGTAACCTTGTATAGTGATAGCGCTTATTTGGTTAATGCCTTTCAGCAGCATTGGTTGGTGAACTGGCAAAGGAATGGTTGGTTGAACAGCAAAAAGCAGCCCGTTGAAAATCAGGATCTTTGGCAAAAGCTTCTTCAGCTGACCAAAGTGCATCAAGTGGATTGGCAAAAAGTAAAAGGACATAATGGCGTAGTTTATAATGAGCGTTGTGATGCTTTAGCCAGAGCAGCAATTCCGAAAAAATAGCGAATGAAGCAACGGAATTATGCTAGAATGAATTGAGGAAAGCCATTGACAGAAGAACAGAAATATCAAGATAAAAAACAACTACAACAGGAAAATTCCTTAAAAAAAGAAAGTAGATACTCATTGCCTCTATCGGCAACAGAGGAGGATTATCAAGAACTTGCTGAGCAAGGGTACCGCCGTGAAGAGTTTACGCAGAGGGTTACACCTGCCCCTCCGCCACCACCACAGCCAGAGGCCTATCGGGAAATTCCCACAGACGAAAAAGGCTTTTCTGTGCGTGCCTTAACCGAGAGTGCGATGATGATTGCCATCGCCTTGCTGTTAGGGATGATTGCCAGCTATGTACCGGTGGCTAGCTTTTTGGGCTATCTGTTGTTTCCTTTGCCTATCGCTATCTTGGTGCTGCGTCGCGGCGCAAAGGTAGGGATTGCGGCTTCTATTGCCTTGACTGCATTAAGCGTGTTGTTTATGGGGATTGCGCAGGCTCTGCTTTTGACCATTCAGTATGGAGTCGCAGGCGTTTTCCTTGGTTGGTGTTTCCGAAAGCAAAAATCTTCCCTGTTTACCTTAGCTTGGACCGCGGTAATCTCTGCCATTGGTACGGCATTGGGTTTAATGCTTTCCGTTTATGTTTCCGGTTTGCCCCTTTCTTCGATTATCGCAGAGATGCGTGAGATGGCTACGCAGTATACAGGGGCTTTGGAACAAAGTGGTATGTTGGAATCGGCTTTACCTCCAGGCATGACAGTGGAAGATTATACCCAGTTGCTGATGGACACCATGGAAAAGCTGATTCCTGCTGCGTTTATTGTCAGCTCTATGGTGATGACTTTGGTTATGTATTTGGCAAGCACAACGGTTTTACGGCGGTTACGTTATCGAGTACCGGTTATTGCGCCTTTTGCCAATTGGCGTCTGGACTGGCGTTTTATTTGGGGTTTGATTTTCGGCTTGTTTTTCCGTTGGGCAGGCGTCCAGTTTCAGGTGGATTGGTTAGCGACCTTAGGGCTAAATTTGACTTATATCTTCTTGCCTGTTTTGGTATTATGCGGTATTTCTCTACTGGTTTGGTGTTGGAAGAACTTAGGCTTGAATCCGTGGATCAAAATTACGGTTGTTATGGCCGTGGTGATGTTTTTTGCAGCAAGCTTGTTCTTACTGGGTCTTTTTGCGGCGGTGGATGCAGTAAAAGATTTACGAAAACCCTTAAAACGCTGGGCAGATAAGAAAAATGCTAATCCGTATTATTAAAAAGGGGTACAACAGGTGGAAACGCTTTTGGTATCAGCCGCTTTCTTAATTTAAAAATTATTCTCATAAATGGAGGGAATTGTGATGAAAGTTATTCTTCTGCAAGATGTTCGTGCTCTTGGCAAAAAAGGTGATGTTAAAGAAGTGGCGGACGGTTATGCCCGTAATTTTCTCTTTGCAAAGAAGCTGGCTCAACCAGCCGATAAAGCAAACTTAAATAGTTTAAGCCATGAAAAAGAAATGACGCGTATTCGGGAAGAAAAGGCCTTGGCCGCGGCAAAGGAAACTGCCAAGGCAATGCAGGGAAAAGTGGTTGTATTGCAAGGGAAAGCGGGGGAAGGCGGCCGTTTGTTTGGTTCCATTACCACAGCGGATATTGCCGCTGCCCTGGAGAAAAACGGCGTTTCTATTGATAAACGGAAAATTGAGTTGCCGGAACCAATTAAGACATTAGGACAACATAAGGCAGTCTTAAAATTGCATTCATCCGTACATTGCGATATTATTTTGAACGTAGTTGATGAAGCACAGCATTAACCCGCAACTATTGCGATAGGGGAGGTTTTTATGCCCGTTAACGCGGAAGAAAACACAAGAAAAACACAGCCTTCTAGTCTGGAAGCGGAAAAAGCTGTGTTGGGCGCTTGTATGTTGGATCAGCAGGCCGCAAATTTGGTGCGTCAGCAGCTGTCTTCCCAAGATTTTTATTTACTGCAGCATCAATTAATTTATGCTTGTATTGAAAAACTGGTGGATCAAGGGGAGCCTTGCGATCCTGTCTTGATCGGAGATGCCCTACGACTCAATGGTGATCTGGAGCGAGCAGGGGGTATGGCTTATCTCTCCAGTCTACTGGATGCTGTTCCGGCTACTTCTGCTGCGGGGCATTATGCCTCAATTATTCAGGATAAAGCGCTGATTCGTGCTTTGCTTGGCATGGCAACAAAGATTACCGAAGAGGGGTATTCCGGTAGCGCAGAAGGCAAAGATCTGTTAGAAACAGCAGAAAAGCGGATTTTTGATATTTCCCAGGGGCGCATGCACAGCAATTTTCGGCCTATTTCCGAAATTTTGTTGGATGTCTATGACATCATTAGCAAAAAGAAAGATACCTCTGGTGTGACGGGAGTACCTACTTTTCCTGATTTGGATACTCGGTATCTTTCCGGTTTGCAAAAAAGCGACCTGATTATTCTAGCCGCTCGTCCTGGTACAGGGAAAACGGCTATGGCGCTAAATATTGCTCAAGGGGCCGCGGCAAAGCATGGCTTGACTGTAGCTATGTTTTCTTTAGAAATGCCCAAGGAACAGCTGGTACAGCGTATGCTTTGCAGCGAAGCTAAGGTGGATAATGCCCGCTGCCGCAAAGGAAATATTTCTCGGGAGGATATCGGCCGACTAAAAGCGGCAGTAACTTCCCTAAGTTCAGCACCAGTGTATATTGACGACACTATGTCCGTTACCATTGGTGAGATGCGGAGTAAATGCCGTAAGTTAAAAATGGAGCATGGCTTGGATTTGGTGGTGGTGGACTATATTCAGCTGATGTCTGCCGGAAGCAGTAATCGGCATCCGGAAAGCCGTCAATTAGAGGTAGCAGAGATTTCTCGTGGGTTAAAGGCTATGGCAAAAGAACTGGATGTTCCGGTTCTTGCTTTGTCGCAGCTTTCCCGTTTAGCAGACCGCTCCAATGAACCGCCGAATCTGAGCCATTTGCGTGAGAGCGGCGCTTTGGAACAGGATGCTGACGTGGTCATTTTGCTACATGCGAATAAGGATAATCAAGCCCATGATGAAAATGGTGATGAACTTAGCGAAGAAGCCAAGGCTAAAATGAAAGTGGATCAGGAATCCATTATGGTTAAGGTGATGGTAGCTAAGCATCGTAATGGCCCGACTGGTGATGTGGATATGATTTTTGTACGGCCCTTTACGCTGTATCGGGATTGTGTACAAAACTGGATTGGTGAGGATGATGTCCCTCCGCCTGGCCGTTATGATGACTTTGAACCAGACGTCTTTTGAGTTCATTCGATTTTTTCGGAAAAACCATTGACAAATGCAGCTTGAGCCTATATAATGAATAATTGTTCGGGCCAATAGCTCAGTTGGTAGAGCACCTGACTCTTAATCAGGGTGTCCCGGGTTCGAGCCCCTGTTGGCCCACCAAACGAAAGCCCCTGCTAGATCGGTTTGTTGATCGGTTTAGCAGGGGTTTTCATGTCGTTCTTGTCGTTTTTCGTTTTCTATTGTTTTTATGTTGGGGTACTTACTATCGCTTGACCACACATGAAAATTAACATCGAATATTCCAATTGTGCCATAGGGGGCGTTTATCCTAAACCAAAATATTACGGATTTGATGTTATGATGAGAGTATATGGGGCCATTATGTCTGGCCTATTGTGTTTTACTACAATCACCCATTGCTCTTATTAAATGAATGGTTTGGTTAGCGCTGACT
>CAKRYM010000095.1 GCA_934427095.1 uncultured Bacillota bacterium
GAGCAATCCAACGCGAGGTATCATCCATGACCACATCCACTGAACCAATTCTTCCCAAACAAGGCTTTGACCCCAAGCTTTATATGGAGCTGCAAGCCAAATACATCTTAGAACGCATCAAACGCTTTGACAACAAGCTGTATCTGGAATTTGGCGGCAAGCTGTTTGATGATTTCCACGCCGCTCGCGTCCTGCCTGGCTTTGAGGCGGACGCCAAGATCAAGCTGCTGATGGAATTAAAGGACGTGACGGAAATTATTTTCGCCATCTCCGCCCCGGCCATTGAAAGCAACAAAGTCCGGGCTGACATCGGTATTACTTATGATATGGACGTGCTTAGGCTGATCCAGAATATTTCTAGGCTGGGCTTAAGCATCAATTCCGTGGTAATCACCCAGTTTAGCGACCAGCCTTCGGCGGTATTGTTCCGCAATAAGCTGGAAAGCCGGGGCATTCGCACCTATCTTCATCGTCTGACCAAAGGCTATCCCACGGACGTGGAAAATATTCTTTCTGATGAAGGTTACGGGGCTAACCCCTATATCGAAACCAGCAAACCTTTGGTGGTGGTGACGGCGCCGGGGCCAGGCTCCGGTAAATTGGCTACCTGCCTTTCTCAGATTTACCATGAGCAAAAACGGGGTATCTCCGCTGGTTACGCCAAATTTGAAACCTTCCCCATTTGGAATCTCCCCCTAAAGCACCCGGTGAACCTGGCTTATGAAGCAGCCACTGCGGATTTGGGGGACGTCAATAGCATTGACCCTTATCACCTGGATTGTTATGGACAAATTACCGTGAACTATAACCGCGATATCGAAGCCTTCCCCATTGTGAAAACGGTCCTTGACCGGGTGCTGGGGAAATCCATTTACAACTCCCCCACGGACATGGGCGTCAACATGGCAGGCAAAGCCATCATTGACGACGAAGTGGTACGGGAAGCAGCCAGCCAGGAAATCCTGCGGCGCTTCTTCAAAGCCAGCTGCGATGCAAAACAGGGATTAATCAGTACCGATATTCCCAAACGGATTGAAGTCATTATGCAGCAATTGGGCTTAAGAGAAGAAAACCGCCCGGTGATTGCCATTGCCCGCAAAAAGGCAGAACAACGGGGCGTAGCGGCCATGGCCTTCCAGCTTCCCAATGGGAAAACTTCTACCGGCAGAGACAGCGACTTAATGAGCGTAGCGGCCAGCGGCGTCATTAACGCCATCAAAAACCTGGCGGGGATTAATGATAAGCTGTTGCTCCTCTCCCAGGTGGTTTTAGATCCCATTATCGCCATGAAACATGACGTCTTGGGCGCAGCTAATGCGGCGTTGACCTTGAACGAGGTGTTGATCGCCCTTTCTCTTTGCGCAGCCACCAATCCTACGGTGGCCTTAGCCATGAGCCATCTTTCCGGCTTAAGGGGAAGCGAAGCCCATTGTACCGTGATGCTCTCTCCGGATGATGAAAAAGCATTGCGCCGTTTAGGGGTAAATATTACCTGCGACCCGGCTTATGATAATTAACCCATGAGTAAAGAAAACAAAAGCAAAGAAAATAAAACCAATGTCATGCGTCTGTTGGACGCAGCCCATATTCCCTATACGGCCCATGAATACGAAAGCGCAGACGGCTTAATCGACGGGGTTTCCGTAGCGGGGAAAATCAACGCCCCAGTAGAAGCGGTGTTCAAAACCCTGGTCACCCAAAACCAAGCCGGGGAACATTTTGTGTTTATGCTGCCAGTGGCTGAGGAGCTGGATTTGAAAAAAGCAGCCAAAGCCTCGGGCTCTAAAAACATCGCCTTAATCCCTTCCAAAGATTTGCTGAAGCTGACTGGCTATATTCACGGGGGTTGTTCCCCTGTGGGCATGAAAAAGCCCTTTCCCACCTTTTTGGAAGAAAGCGCCATCTTACAGGAAACCATTTACTTTTCCGCCGGGAAAATCGGCGCCCAGGTGCAATGCGCCCCAGACGCGTTGTTGGACTATATTCATGGGCAATATGCCGATCTTTGCAAGAAAAATAATTAGGAATTATTCCCCACTAGCTTTGACTTTCTAAAAAAGACATGTTATCATACGCTTGTACAGGAAATTCCGATTTCCAAAAAGAATACGCCAAGGAAAAGAAAGGGGTCATGCACATGGAATTAAAAGGGTCTAGAACGGAAGCGAACCTGTTAGCGGCCTTTGCCGGAGAATCCCAGGCACGGAACAAATACACTTACTACGCCTCCAAAGCCAAGAAAGAGGGCTACGAACAAATCAGCGCAATCTTCACGGAAACCGCAAATAATGAGAAAGAACATGCCAAAATTTGGTTTAAGCTCCTCCATGGCGGTATGCCCGACACCGCAGAAAACCTGAAAGACGCCGCTGCCGGTGAAAATTACGAATGGACGGAAATGTACGCGGAATTTGCCAAAGTCGCCAAAGAAGAGGGCTTCGACAAAATCGCTTTCCTCTTTGAACAAGTAGGCAAAATCGAAAAAGAGCATGAAGAACGCTACAAAGCTCTGCTGGAACGGGTGGAAAACAATACCGTCTTCCTGCGTCCCGGCGAAACCATTTGGGTATGTGGCAATTGCGGCCATATCCATATTGGCGAAAAGGCGCCGGAAATTTGCCCGGTTTGCGATCATCCCCAGGCTTATTTCGCGCCCCAGTGCAAAAATTATTAAGGATAACCCCTCCGCTTTCTTCAGCCACAGAAGCTTTTCTGTGGCTGTTTCTTTTCCCTCTACTCTATGCCAATCGGTTTTTGCTTCCGCTTTTCTCTGGTAATTTGCACAAAAATATGCTATGCTAGGCCAAAGTGGCAAATGCTGTACAAAAAAGGAGTTGCCTATGATTTCTTTTCCCCACCTTGCTCCAGGCTTTTCCTTGGGGCTGGTCTTAGCCGGAGATCCCCCCAAAGGTCTGGCCCAAAAGGTATTAACCGCTTTGCATGCAGAAGGCAAGCCCTGTTTCGCTGCGGATGGCGGAAATGATCATTTACTGGCCTTAGGGATCAGGCCCAAGCTGATTCTGGGGGATGGCGATAGCTTAACCCAGGATGATCCTACCATTCAGCGGGTATGCTATCCCAGAGAAAAAGATTTTACCGACGGCGCCGCGGCCATGGCCTATGCCCTGGAACATTGTACCCAAAGTATTGCGGTGTGCGGAGTGGCAGGCGGCAGAACGGATATGTTTTTATCCAATTTTCTCCTGCCCCTGAGCCTAAAGGGGGATATTCAGCGGCTGCAACTCTTCACTGACCATACGGAAGCTGCCTATTGTCAAAGCCGTTGTCTGATTCAAGGGCAAAAAGGGGACGTGGTCAGCTTAATTCCCTTAACCCCAAGGGTAGAAGGAATCTCCCTTACGGGGCTAGAATATCCCCTAGAACGAGAAAGGGCGAATTTTGCCGACAGCCGATTCATCAGCAATGTGTTGCAACAAGAAGAAGCCAGCGTAGAGGTGGAACAGGGGACCTTACTGGTCTTACACCGTATTGCTAACCCGCCTAAAGGAAGGATAACCATGGATAAAATTACGTCTTTTTTGAACGAACATGAAAACGATCTTTGGGAAAAATGCTTTCCCTATTGTTATCAGGCGGGACAAACAGAAGGGACCTATGCCATCCGCAACATGGAGAATTTGCTCCTGGGCGTGGAATTAGGGGAAGGCTTAACCCGCTTACGCCGCCGAGCAGAGCTAAGGGTGGATTTGGCCTTGGCTGCTTTATGGCCGGAAATACAAGCAAGTTTTCCCATTAACGGCTTCCCTCACCGTTTGGCCGCCTGCACTGATGTTCTGCGGGAGCTGGACTTTGGTAACAAAGGCCCGGATGAAACCCGCGAGCTGGCCAAGGAATTAGCCAGCGCTTTGGATGATTTGGAAGCAACCTTAGAGGTTTTGGCTGCAAAAGTGCCAAAGGGCAAGGGTCCGGCAGAAGCAACTCCGAAAGAGCTGGAGCCGATATTATCGCCCGACTTTCCCTTTTATCCAATCGTAGAGGAACAACCGCTTCCCCTTGTGTCTGAGCCAGACCAGAAAATAAAACCCAACGAGAACGAGCATGAAAAATAAAGTACTCCTGGCTGCGGTCAACAGCCAATATCTCCACAGTTGCCCGGCCCTTTACGCCCTGCGCCGGGTTGCGGAAGCACAGGGCTTAGGCCATATGCTTTGCACAAAGGATTTTTCCATTAATATGCCCATGCTCCGGGTGATTGAAGACATTCTTACGGAACAGCCCACGGTTTTGGCGTTTTCCTGCTACATCTGGAACATGGATTATCTCCGCCTGCTCATTGAGGATTTGCACCAAATCCTGCCGGACGTCCCCTGCTATTTGGGCGGGCCGGAAGCCACCATGCAGGCGGAGCTTCTTTTACGGGAATTGCCCATTGCCGGAGTATTCCTAGGGGAAGGGGAAATTTCTTTCCCGGCTTTCCTTGCCGCCTTAGAAAAGGGGGAGGATTTGGCCCAAGTCCCCGGTTTGCTGCGGCAAGGGGGAGAAAAGCCCTTGCCTCTGCCCAGGACGGATTTAGCCCAAACTCCGTTTCTCTATACCCCAGCGGAGCTAAGGGAACTTTCCCAGCAACACAAAATCATCTATTATGAAAGCAGCCGGGGCTGCCCCTTTGCCTGCTCTTTTTGCGCGTCAGCAGTAGAGCCTCTGCGGGAAAGGCCT
This sequence comes from uncultured Bacillota bacterium, assembly GCA_934427095.1. Taxonomy (GTDB): domain Bacteria; phylum Bacillota; class Dehalobacteriia; order UBA4068; family UBA4068; genus RGIG3155. Next base: position 4,678 of record CAKRYM010000095.1, read on the forward strand.
TTGCCCCTGGTTTTTGCGGAGCTGAAGCAATTGGCCCAAGCGGGCGGGCAAATCAAATTCATTGACCGGACCTTTAATGCCAATGAACGGGCGGTACAAATTACCCAGAAGCTGCTGGACCTTTACCGGCCTGGCTTAAGCTGGCATTGCGAAATCAGCCCCTTTCATATCTCCCCTAAGCTGGCGGAGCTCTGGAAAAAAACGCCCAAGGACTATTTGGACCTGGAAATGGGGGTGCAAACCCTATACCCGAAAGCCTTACGGGCCATTGGCCGCCGGGGAGATTGGGACAAGGCAGAACCTCTGGTCAAGGAGCTAATCAGCCAGGGGAATCTGCATCTGCATTTGGATCTGATCGCCGGCCTACCAGAGGATACGCCAGAGGAATTCGCCAAATCCTTTCACCGCCTGCATCAGCTAAACGCCGATTATTTACAGCTGGGTTTCTTAAAGGTATTACCCGGCTCCCCCTTGGCTGCAACAGCCAGGGAACAAGGGTTAATCTGGGAAAATCATCCACCCTACCGCATTTTGGCTACGCCCAACATGAGCGCGGCCTGGCTTTTACAGCTTTTCCGGGCAGAGAGGATGTTCAATGCCCTTTACAATCGGGGAAAAGACGAATTCCGCCAGCGGTTGATCGAGGCGGCGGAAAAGGCCCCTGGGGGCGCCTTAACCTTGTATCAGCAGGCAGCGGCTTTACATCCCGGCATACAAGGCTTAAGCCAACAGGAAAAGATCACCCTTGTCAACACCTTGTGTCAATGATATAATGTATTGTTAAGAAAGGCCCAGCCTTAGATAAATCAGGCTGGGAAAAATGCGGAGACCATATGAGTAAACCCACTTATGGTGGGCAAGCTGTCATGGAAGGGGTCATGATGGCAGGCCCAAAGGGTAAGGCAATTGCCGTTCGTTTACCCAACGGCGACCTCACCTATAAAATCGAAGAAAAATCCAATTTAGCGGAAAAATACCCCATTTTAAAATGGCCCCTGATTCGGGGCTGCTACAGCTTCTGCAAAAGCTTTGTGAGCGGAATTTCGGATTTGACCTGGTCTGCGGCCCAGGCTGGCGAATCGGAAGAAGAAAAGCTCACCACCAAAGAACTGGTGTTGGCCGTAGTCACGGCGCTCTTTTTCACGATTCTTGTTTTCGTGGTCATTCCCGTGTCCGCCGGTACCTGGCTTTATCCCTATCTTGGTGATTTTGGCCGTAGCCTGTTTGAGGGCGTATTGCGTTTGGGCTTGTTCCTAGGCTATGTGGTAATCATCAGCCGCTTAAAAGACATCCAGCGTATCTTTGCCTATCACGGAGCTGAGCATAAGTGCATTAACTGCATCGAACACGGACTTCCGCTTTCTGTGGATAATGTTGCTGTATCCTCAAAGGAGCACAAGCGCTGCGGAACCAGCTTTATCATAATTGTAATGCTTATAGGCATACTGTTCTTCATGGTCATAAGAGTGCATGATCCTATTATGAGACTTTTATCAAGGATAG
>CAKRYM010000096.1 GCA_934427095.1 uncultured Bacillota bacterium
GCTTTCCTATTTGTTGGGGGCTATTCCCTTTTCCTTTCTGTTGGTCCGCTGGATCAAAGGGGTGGATGTCCGCACCATCGGTTCGGGGAATCCTGGTAGCACTAATGCGGTACGAGCTGCTGGACGCCCGGTGGGCATCGCGGTTTTTCTTTGCGATGGATTAAAAAGCTATTTCCCCACTCTTGTGGGGTTGCAGTTAGGGGGGGCGTCTTTAGCGGCAGCGTGTGCCGGTGTCGCTTTTCTAGGACATATTTTCCCTATTTGGTTGAATTTTAAAGGCGGTAAAGGCGCGGCAACTTCTTATGGCGCTGCCTTGGCTCTTTCGCCCATTTTGGCCATTGTGACCATTGGCGTATGGTTGCTGATTACTGTTATTTCTGGCTATGTTTCCATTGGAACTTGTTCTGCCGCATTCTTTATCTTGTTGGCTGCTTTGTTGATGGGGCAACCCTTTCCTTATGTTTTGTTGTATTTTTTCATTTTGATTGTGATTCTATTACGGCATAAGGGGAATTTTCAACGGATTTTGGCTGGAGAAGATACGCCAGCTAGGATTTGGTATAGGAATTGGTGGAAACGCAAATGAAAATAGGCATTTTAGGTGCAGGGGGCTGGGGTACTGCTCTAGCCAGATTGTTGACCAATAATGGACACCAGGTTTCTTTATGGAGCTGGCAGCCCGATCATGTGGCTGAAATGCTAGCGGAGCGGGAAAACAGTCGTTTTTTACCGGGCGTTATCTTACCGGAGCAGTTATCTCTTACCGCCTCCATGCCAGAAGCTCTTTCCGGTGCCCAATTGGTGGTGTTGGCGGTTCCTTCTTCTGCGTGTGAGGAAACCGCACGGCAGGCTTTGCCGTTTGTGCCAAAAGGGGCCATTTTGCTTAGCGTGGCTAAAGGTTTTGTGTCCAAAAGTTGGAAACGGATCTCTCAGGTATTGGAGGAAATTTATCCTGATCATGCCGTTGCCGTATTGTCTGGCCCCAGTCATGCGGAAGAGGTAGGCTGGGATAAACCTACTTTGGTCTGTGTCGCAGGGAAGGATAATCAGGTTCTCTCCTTGATACAGGAAACCTTTATCAGTCCGAAATTTCGGGTTTATACGAATAAAGATATTATTGGGGTGGAAATTGCCGGGGCGGTGAAGAATGTAATCGCCCTAGGCTGTGGTATTTTAGACGGTATGGAACAGGGCGATAATGCAAAAGCTGCGCTGATGACGCGTGGTTTGGCGGAAATGGAGCGCTTGGGTGTAAAAATGGGCGCAAACCCCCAGACTTTCCGCGGTCTTTCCGCAGTGGGGGATTTAATCGTTACCTGTACCTCTTGCCACAGCCGCAATTATCGTGCAGGCCGCCGCATCGGCCAAGGCGAATCTTGGCGACAAATTTTACAAGGCACGGAAATGGTGGTAGAAGGGGTGTATGCTACGGAAGGCACTTATGCTCTTTCCCAGCAATATCAGGTGTATATGCCTATTACGCAGCAGTTATATGGTATTCTTTATCATGATTGTCCCTTGGAAAAGGCGATGGACGAATTAATGACGCGGATACCAACCGCAGAATTAAACGATTGAAAATCAGGCATAATGTGTTCCCCTCGTACATAGAAAGTATGGAAGAATATTCCATACTTTTCTTTTTTGCCCCGCGGGCAAGAGAACAAATCAAGGGAGGGAACGGGTGTGGAAGAATTTGACGTTTTAAAAGATGTTTCCGAACGGACGGGAGGGGATATCTATCTTGGCGTGGTAGGGCCGGTAAGAACCGGGAAATCTACGTTCATCAAGCGCTTCATGGAGCAGATGGTCCTTCCCCATATGGAGGATGTGCATGAGCGTGAACGGACAATGGATGAAATGCCCCAAAGCGCCAGTGGCCGAACGGTAATGACCGCAGAGCCAAAGTTTATCCCAGCAGAAGCTTGCCCAATTACCCTGGAGGATGGTTTAAATTTCCGGGTAAGGCTGGTGGATTGCGTAGGTTACCCTGTAGAAGGTGCCCAGGGATTTGAGGATGAGAACGGCCCCCGTATGGTGGATACGCCTTGGTATCCTGAGCCGGTAAGCTTTTATCAAGCAGCAGAAACCGGTACGGAAAAGGTGATTACGGAACATAGTACCATTGGCTTAGTCATGCTTACCGATGGTAGTTTCGGCGATATCCCGGCCAGTGCTTATGATAATCCGGGAAGACGGGTCATCGAGGAATTACAGGAACTGGGGAAACCCTTTGTCATCATCATCAATAGTACAGATCCAGAGAGCGAAACTGTACAGGAGATGGCGGATAGTTTATTCCAGGAATATGGTGTAACGGTATTGGCGCTAGATGTGTCGCAGATGGATAAAGAAGATATTGTGGCAGTATTAGAAGCTGCATTATACGAATTTCCTGTCAGCGAGATTAATGTGGGTCTGCCTAAATGGATGGAAGAACTGGAAGAAGGCCATTGGCTCAGTAAATGCATTCATAACAGCATTGAAGCCGCTACCACTGACGTCCGGAAAATCCGCGATGTTTCCGGCTTACTGGAAACCTTATCTCAAAGTGATGTCACTGGCAAGGTAGAGTTGCGTCGTTTGGATTTAGGCACCGGCCAGGCTTCCGTGGATGTGTCCGCAGCAGACGGCTTGTTTTATAAGGTACTCAGCGAATATGCAGGAGCCCCCATCAATGGAGAATATGAATTGCTACCTTTGATGCGTCGCTATGCCAAAGCTGCTGCCAAATGGGAGAAAATGAGCGCTGCTATGGATGAAGTAGCGGAGACGGGTTATGGCGTCGTGGACCCACAATTGGATGAAATGCTCTTAGAAGAGCCGGAACTTATTAAGCAAGGCGGTCATTTCGGTGTGAAGCTACGGGCTTCCGCACCCAGCTACCATGTGATTCGCGCCAATGTGCTGACGGAAATTACCCCCTTGATTGGGACAGAGGCACAGTGCGAGGACTTGGTCCGGTATATCACCACGGAATTTGAGGATGATCCCAGTAAAATTTGGCAAACCAATATTTTCGGTAAGTCCCTTTACGATCTGGTGAGCGAAGGCATTTCCAGCAAACTGTATCGTATGCCGGAACAGGCTAGAGCAAAACTGGCCGACACTTTGCAACGCATTGTGAATGACAATGGCGGTGGTATTATTTGCATCGTTATTTAACACAGAGAGTAAGGAACAAAAGAGAAATCGCCACGTTTAATAAAACGTGGCGATTTCTTCTTGGGGTTTTTTGGTTGGTTTGGCGGCTAAAATTTTTAGCACAGGACCTTTTTCCCGATAAATGGGATTATATTCATTGATGATTTTGGCGCCTAAGGCAAACCAACCGCTTTTGGGCGCTGGATTTTCTCCCCAGTCAGCCACTAAGCCGCAGAAGGTAATGTCTTCTTCACAGCAGGTCATGACAAAACGTCCGGCTGCTGACATATGCGCTACTTCTTGATTCGCCGGGGTAAGCTGTGCCCGGAATTTTACAATTTTCCCTTCGTATTTTTCCGGTTCAGAAAGCAGGTCCTGATACCAGATGGCATAATCCTTGTCCTTGATGGTGATGACCTCAGCCTGCAAATCAAAGGGTAAAGGATCTACAATGATATCTTGTTCTGTTCTGCCATCAGGATATTCGTAGAGAATCATGCTACGCCGGTTTACACTACGGACAATTTTATGCAGGGCTTCTTTGCTGATTTGGCCGTTCATGCGGTTAAATACCACTAAATCGGCGTATTTTAGTTTATCCCCAGTGAGCGGTCGCATATTCTTATCAAAGGTAGGGAAGGTAGCTGCATCCGCGAACAGCATCACCTGATATAAGGCCCAGTTTTCTGGAAAACTGGCGAACAAGCTGTCCAGTCGCCACATGCCGTTATATTCTACGATGACCCTTTCCGGACAAAGCTCCTGATTCACCACATGCAGAGCATCTGGGGTCAACTCTTCTTCCTCTTCTACGGTGAGGATTTCTACCTCTGGCGAGGAAAAATATTGGGGAGCATATTCTTCATCCCCCTGTTCGGTTAGGAGAAGCAACGTTTTCTCCCCACTGTTGAAATCCGGCTGTTCTAAGGTTTCTTGGATGAATTTGGTTTTGCCAGCATCCAAGAAGCCTAAGAAAAGGTAAACAGGAATTTCCTCAGCCCGGGGGTTGCTCGTTTTCTTTTCTGCCATGGCTATTTCCTCTTAAACAATTGGCTTAGGGCCTCTTCCTGCAGCTCTGCACCAATGACGCAAAGTTTACCGATAATGGCCGCGGCGCCGGGACGAATATCCATACTTTCCGGCACATAGTCAAAATGCCACCAACCGCCTTCTGCGGCCTGGACAATGCCTTTGGCTCTTAAAATCTGCCCCAGCTCACCACTGTCTAACTTGGTCAAGGCTGCCTTAAGCTCGTCCTTGCTGTAAGTGCTGACGGTTTCTCCACCCCAGGAGCTGAACACATCTTCTGCATGGTGGTGTTCGTGGTCATGGCAGCAGCAATGCCCTTCGTGGTCATGATGATGTTCATGGCAATGGTGATCATGATGATGTCCTTCATGCTCATGCTGGTGATGCTCATGTTCTTCGTGATCCTGCTGGTGCATTTCTGCCAGAACCTCTGAGAGATCCAAATCCACATCATCCACCCCAGCAATGGCGTCAAAAATTTGCTCGCCATCTAATTGTTCCCAAGGGGTAGTAATCACAGGAGCGGTTGTATTCAGTTCTCGAATGGCATTAAGGCAGGCGGCGATACGGCTTTCTGCCAGACCATTGGTACGACTGAGGACAATCCCTTGGGCGTATTTGATTTGGTCATTGTAGAATTCGCCGAAATTCCGCATATAGATACGGCCTTTGGTTGCATCTACTACCGTAATAGCCCGGTCCAAATACAGTTGTTCCGGAGCGGTTTTTTCCACGGCGCGAATAACGTCGCTGAGTTTCCCTACGCCAGAGGGTTCGATAAGAATACGGTCCGGGTGGAAACGGGAAAGTATTTCTTTCAAGGCGCTGGTAAAATCCCCCACCATGGAGCAACAAATGCAGCCAGCACTAATTTCGCGGATTTCTACACCGCTGTCTTGCAGAAACCCGGCGTCAATATTTTCCACACCGAATTCATTTTCAATGAGCACCACTTGTTGTCCCGCATAGCTTTCTTTTAACAGCTTTTTGATGAGTGTGGTTTTACCAGCCCCTAAGAAACCGGAAAACACATCCACGGGTACGCGGTCGTCAGCATTTTCCAGCCAGTGTTCAAAAGCCTTGACCACGGCGTCTAATTCTTTCTCTTCTGTCAAGGAGCGAAGGTCTGGGTTTCCTTCGTCATTTAGCCCGAAACCATAAAGATAGGCCTGTTCCGGGTCATCCTTGGGGGAGAGCGCCACGTAATCCTTGCCGTTTAGCCGGATAATGGTCAATATATCACATTCCATACTACGGCCGTCTTCCACGGTGATGTGCATGGTTTGATGGCCGCAGTCTTTATAGGTTGCTTGGTTCGTGTCCATAGGTTGATGCCTCCTTTTCTACAAAAAATAGTATAGCACAGGATAGAGGGATAAGCAATTTGGCGAAAGGAAAATTCGCTGCACCTTTTCTTCATTTTTCGCATAGGATGGAACAAAACAGAAGGATTGGATCGTTGAAAATCCTAGGAAAATCCTGGAGAAAGGTGATGAAATATGTCTTACGATCGTTATGACTCATGCCGCGTGAGACGGCATTGCTGCACGCAGGAAGAAAAACGGCCCTGCCGTTCTCGTTGCTACCGTGGGTGTGATGATAAGTGCCCCGAAGTGGATTGCAGCTACAAGCCTTGTGTTCCCGCTTGCTGCTGCTGCAACACCGGCTCTGGTTCCGGTAGCACCGGTAATAATTGCTGCTGCTGCAACACCGGCTCTGGTTCCGGTAGCACCGGTAGCAATTGCTGCTGCTGCAACACCGGCTCTGGTTCCGGTAGCACCGGTAATAATTGCTGCTGCAACACCGGCTCTGGTTCCGGCAGCACCGGTAGCAATTGCTGCTGCTGCAACACCGGCTCTGGTTCCGGCAGCACCGGTAGCAATTGCTGCTGCTGCAACACCGGTTCTGGTTCTAGCAGCACCGGTAACAATTGTTGCTGCAATTCTTGCT
>CAKRYM010000097.1 GCA_934427095.1 uncultured Bacillota bacterium
GCAGGGAAAAGAAAGCATATCTCCAGGGGCAAGCAAAACTTCTCCGGGACGGAAGAGCAGCATAAAATCATCAGGCTTTATTTTACGGTCAAATTCCATCCTAATCTGATATGCGTGGGGCGCAATATCCTGAAGCATGGATTTATTCCTCCCTTTGCATTTTTAATTGTTGGATAAGCTCTTTTAGCAAGTAAAGGGGGAGGCCTACTACGGTGTTATAATCTCCTTGTATTTCTTGTACCAGCAAAGCGCCTTTTCCCTGTATGCCATAGGCGCCGGCTTTATCCATGGGCTCGCCGGTAGCTAGATAGGCTTGGATTTCTTCTTCTGTTAATTTCCCGAAGCGAACAGTAGTCACGGAAAAACCCGTTACCTCTTGTCCTGTGGCTAAGTCCAGCAAGCAACAGCCGGTAAATACTTGATGGCTATGGCCGGAAAGGCTGTGCAGCATGGTTAACGCTTCCTCTGCTGAAGCGGGTTTGCCGAAAAGGACGCCCTCCTGAACCACTACAGTGTCGGCAGCCAAAAGCAGTGCGTCTTGCTGGCCACATTTTTCCTTGGCTGCAGCCGCTTTCTCCTTCGCATTGTGGATGACCAAAGCATGAGGCCCTTCTGCGGGAATGTGATTAGCTTCTTTGGCTTGTGCGACACAGATTTCTGGTTCTAACCCAATTTGTTGGAGTAAGGCTAACCGGCGGGGCGACGCGCTGGCCAAAATGAAATGACGTTTGGTTAAGGGAAACATCGACTTCCTCACGTTTTCTTAGCATTTTCTTAGCATAATATTTAGCAGGATTTTCCAGGCTAAACAGGAATCGCATATACGCATATACCGTGGTTAAAAAACGACCTGTAAGCTTTGGAGCAAAAAGCCTGCGGCAATGCCGATACCTAAGAGGATTACCACAATACGCAGGTTTTCTTTCCAGTGGCGATTTACTCTAAACAGGACAAGCAAACCCACTCCAGCGTTAACCAGTAGGCCGGCCATCATGGCGCCGCTGCTGAAGAGCTGATCTAGGTAAAACTGGGTGATGACAACAGAAGCAGCGCAGTTGGGGATTAACCCCACCAAAGCCGAAATGCATACCCCCACATAGGGCTGACTCAGCACCGAGCCGTGTAGCTCTTTTAATCCAACAGTGGAAATGATTAACCCTAAAACGAAGGAGATTAAGAAGAGAAAAGCGGCAATATGTAAGCTGTGGTGAAGGGCCCCACGGAAAATACTTTTCTCACAGCCGCAATGCTCGTCCTGGCATATGGTACAGAAATGATGCTCCTCTTCGTTTTTTCGTTTCCAGCAGGCGTCAATGATGAAGCCAGCCACCATCGCAATGACGACTTTTATCCCCAGAATTTTTAAGATTACGCTGACTGGCACAGTAGCAGAAATAAGAATGGGTACCATTTCATCAGAAGTAGAGAGAAAAACGGCCATTAACGTACCAACGGTGATGATACGGCCAGAATAAAACCCTGCCGCGGCGCTAGAAAGACCGCATTGGGGAATAATACCCAGCAACGCCCCCCATAAAGGACCAGAACGACCAGAACGACGCACCGCCTCCACCATCCGGTCGCCTGCTTTGTGCTCGATATATTCCATAAATAAATAGGTTAAGAACAACAGCGGCCAAACTTTTAGGGTGTCCAAGAATGCGTCAAGAATAATGTCAATAAAAAAATCCATGGCTTTTTCCTTTCTATGGTTCAACCATAAATATTCGCCATAATATTCGCCATATCCTGGAAAAATCCTTGACTGGTTGTGGACTTTTCTACAACCCCTTGTCCGTAAGAAGCCCTGCTTTACCAGCAATGTTCGGTTTTCTGAGGTTTCGTAAAAGCATATGTGGGAAAAGGAGATCTGTTATGTTTACCCGTCTGCCTGAGTTATTTACTGGCTTGACGAATTTGCTGATCTTTTTCTGCTGTATCTTTTTTCTTTGGGGAATCAACAACTACCCCAGCAAAGACAAACAACATGACCAGTTATGGCGTTGTCTGTTTTTCTCCCTGCTGCTGGCTGCGGCTTGGGGCACCATAAACCATTGCTTTACCTTTGTTCGCGCTTCTCAGGTGACCTATACCTGGATTTGGCGGGGACAAACCGTTTTATTGAACTTAACGGCGCTAACCTTTGCCTTGGGGCCTTGTTATGACGCCTTTCCGCGCTTATTTCGGATATTCTGTCCTCTTTTGATTTTGGCTGGCATAGGTTCTTTTGTTTTCACTTTGGCTACTCTGCAGAAAACAGGCAGCTACTTGACGGTGTTTGCTTGGTATGCAATTCTTTGCTTGAGTCTGGCCAGCTTTTCTGCCTTCAAATTGATGCTTACAAAGAGGGGAAAAATGGGGCTTTTCCTATTGCTAGGCATGATGTTTGCCTTTGGCGCCGGGCTTTTTATGCTGTATACCAGAAAAACCGTATGGGATATCGGCATCACTGTGGATGGAAATACCCCTTGCCACTTCTTGATTTTGTTGACGGCCTTTTGTTATTATTTGGCGCATTTACAGTCTCGGCGGAGATAATTTTTGTTTCTTGACAAAATTCTTATTCTTGCGCATTGCAGTACTTTAGTGAGGGTAGTATAATAAATTACATTACAAAGGGAAAAGGAGACTGTTTTTTCATGAAATATGTTTGCAGCGTTTGCGGTTATGTTTATGACGAAGCAGTAGGCGAGCCGGAGAACGGCATTGAGCCTGGAACGGTTTGGAGTCAGGTGCCAGCGGATTATACTTGCCCCTTATGTGGAGTGGATAAAACCCAATTTGAAGAGGCTTAATGAGCAAACCGCATTGCTTGTGCTTTTGCCAAAAGCAGCAGGGTTAAATGAACATAACCATAAGGGCTTGTTGAGAGGAGCAAAAACATGAGGCGATTTTTCAGCATTGCGTTGATTCTTGTCGCTTTGCTTCTGTGTACTGGCGCAGCTTGCGAACAAGCGGTGGATCCAAATACAGAAGCAGAGGTAGAGGCGATCTGCGAAAGTATCGTGGAGAGCCTTAGCGAGGGGGATTATGAAGCAGTGGCTGCTCTAGCTCGGGCTGATGTGGTGGAAATGATTACTCCCGCAGCCTTGGAAGAGGCATTGGGCGCTCAAATGGAAGAGGCTGGTCCTCTAAAGCGGTTTCGGGATACTGGTGCGGCGTATACCACCAATCAAGAAACTGGCGAGCGGTATATTTTGGTGGCGACCATTGCCAAATTCCAATCTGCCAAATATACGTTTAGCGTATATTTGGACCCAGAGGACTATTCTCTGGTGGGAATTTATATGAAATAAGCGAAGCAAAGCAAACAGCGTGTGGGCTTTCCACACGCTGTTTTTGTATGCAGTAGGGGATTTTCTATTATTTGATGCTTAATATAGATTTACCGGTTTTCTCTTGGATAAAAGTGCGAAAATCTGCCAGCGTTCCTCCCTCGAGGCTAGCTTTATCATAAATTTGCGCATGGTTCTGGCTAAACACAAATACAAAATAAGCTGGCGTTTCTGCAAGCAAGGTAATCTTGTCATAGTGCCATTGCGTTTGTCCAATTTCTGTGCAGGATTGATAACCTTCCTCTTGAAAGACAGAATCTGCTTTTTCTGTTCCTGGTAGCATCCTTTTTCTGGCGATATATCCATTGAGGCGATCTTCTGCAAATAGGACGATAAGAATCACCAGAATACAGAGCCAGGTGATGATTACCCGTAAGTCCAAAACAAATTTTTCTGGTCCAAAAGGAAGGGTAAGGAGAATGCCCAGGATAGCGATAATCCAGCCCAAAAGATGAGAGCGGCGGCTCCTTTTTTTTTCTAAGGGTTTTTCGTAATACCTTGGCCATTGTGGTAGTGGCTTTTTGGTCATAAAGGGTACTAAAGGTAAATTCCATCCTGTGCGTCCTTTTTTTGATTTTTTGGCAACCCATAAATTTAGTTTAGCATAAACGATGGGAAAAAGCGAGGGTGTTGTAACGATGAAATAGAGAATTCTAAATGAAAAACGCAGAGTGCCACACTCTGCGTTTTTCTTGATAAGGGAAAAGGTCTGCTTTTCTTTAAGGGCTTTATTTGGGCATGGCTTGCTCTGGGGTTTCTTCTAACTCATGCTTTTTCCCTTTGTTAATCACCAGGGCGCCGATCCCCATCAAGAGGAAAGGCCAGAGCAATAGCCCGCCAATACCGCCTAACCCGTAGTTAAAGTAAACGCCGCCAGGGAAATAGATCAAATACCATAGCACGTCGCAAATGATTTCCCCACACAATAGCCCGATAAAAATGGGCAGGCGTGCTTTCCAGCTATGCTCCGTGCAGGAGAGCAGGCAGACCACGAGATATATGGCAGTACAGAGGAAAGTCAATAAAGCCCAGAGCCAGCCGCCATGCACATGAGCTATGGAATATAGGCTGATCAACATAAGCATCCTTCTTTCTGGAATACTAAGCCAAATTGAGCTTTTTCTCCAACAACCAACGCGTAATCAGGAACAGTACCAGACAGATTAAGAAACTGACTGCAATCATGACGAGGGAAATAACACTGGCGCCCAGGATGGGGGAGTTTTCCATCCAGAGGATGAAATTCTTTCCTAACGTGGAGAGCCAGGCCATCTTCTCAAGAGAGGCATTGCCCAAGATGACAATGAACACAATACCTAAAATTTGAGACACGGTTTGCAACACCAGATAGGTGCCGACAGAGGCCAGGAATTTATGCTCATTAAACAACTGGCCGATGCTCATGCACAGATAGAGGAAGAGAATAGAACCAGCGCCCATCAAAATCAGGGTGATGATACCGCCGCTGGTTAAGATAGCAACTGCTCCATCCGAAAAGAAGTTTGCCATATCATACAAGAAAATTTTGAGATTGAGCCCATTCACCATGGGCAGAATCGTGAGAATGCCCAGCAGCACACTGCCTACACCCCAACAGACGGCAGGGATCAGTTTGCCCAGAATATTTTGGCTGGCCGTTACCGGCAGCGTGAACATCAAATAGCCTTCTGCGCCCAGTAAGTTACGGTAAAACCGAATAATGATGGCCACAAAAGTGACGGCTGCCAAAGCAACAGCGAATAAGGCATAAATGGAAACGGACATAGCTACAAGAGCAGGGAATGGTTTTTGTGCGGGCAGATTTTGTAGCATTGCGGTGAGCAGAGAAAGGATGACCAGTGCAAGATAAATGGGTAAATAATATTTGGCTGTAGAACGGAATTCATAACGAATCAGTTTGCCTAGCATTTGAACACCTCCCGGAACAATGCATCTAAAGATTTACCGCTTTCTTCTCGCAGCTGGTCTACTGAGCCATCCATCACGATGCGGCCATCTTTTAAGAACAGCGCATGGTCCAGTAAAGATTCCACGTCGCTAATCAAATGGGTAGAAATTAATATGGTTGCTTCTGGGTTGTAGTTCCCCAAAATGGTATTGATGATATATTCCCTGGCTGCTGGGTCGACACCGCCAATGGGTTCATCCAGCAGATATAGTTTGGCGTTACGGCTCATGACCAGGACCAGCTGAATTTTTTCCTTAGTCCCTTTGGAAAGGGTTTTTAGCCTCTGGGAAGGGTCAATATTTAAATCCCTAACTAAGGTTTCGGCTTTAGCAGGATTAAAGTCCGCGTAAAAATCAGCGAACATCTGAATTAAGTCATGCACCTTCATCCAATCGTTCAGATAATTGGCGTCTGGTAAATAAGCAACAACCTTTTTGGTTTCTACACCAGGGGTTTTGCCTGTAATACGAATTTCTCCGCTGGTAGGGCGAATTAAGCCGCAGGATAATTTCATTAGCGTAGTTTTGCCGCTACCATTGGGGCCCAGTAAGCCAACTATACTGCCAGAAGGTAGAGTAAAAGAAAGGTGGTTTAAGGCGGCACGGTTGCGGAACATCTTTACCACATCCCGGCATTCCATTAAGATGTTGTTTGCTTTTGGACTTTCCGTCATTCTGTTTTCATCTCCTTTGTTTCTTCGGCTAAAGCAAGCGCTTCGGCTTGGTCAAAGCCTAGCTGCTGCATATCATGAAAAAAGCGTTGAATATGGTCTGTGGCCAATAACCGTTTTTCCTGCTGTAGACG
>CAKRYM010000098.1 GCA_934427095.1 uncultured Bacillota bacterium
CCCTAATTGCTGCAATCCTTCGGATATGTGCAATTGCATGGATGGCTCGTTCAGCTGCGCTCTGCCGCTGTGCTATGCTTTTGCTTCCCTGACCGGTGAGATCCCTGTGCTCAATGCTAATGATCCTATCCCGATTAATTCTCAGTTTAAGAGTACAGGGATGGGAAAATTCTGCCAGACCGATCAGGGTGGTATCATCTTATCTGAACCTGGCGTTTATTATGTCTGCTATTGCCTGGTGGTGCCGCAAACCACGACTTTGGATACCAAGTTGCAGTTGTATTTGAACGACCGGCCTAGCCGCTGCGGGGAAACGGAAGTGGTCACCACTTCTGCTTCGGCAACGTATTCCTTCACTGGCCAGTGCGTGATTCAGACCACTGCGCCTTGCACCGAATTGACTTTGGTCACCACGGCCGAGATTGGTACTGCGGTAGAATCTACTTCCACGTTGATTTCTATGTTTGTGTTGCGCTTGGCGTAAAACAAGGGGAAGCAGCCGGCAAAAGCCGGCTGCTTCCTGTTTAAAAGAAGATATTTATTGATTCGCCATATTGATGCGGGCTTGTTCTACGGCCTTCGCCAATTGATCTGCGCAGGAAGTCCCTTTACCGTTGCAATTAATGCCCTTTAGTTTATCGATCAGCTCTTGGGTATGCATGCCTTCTACTAGGCGAGAAACCGCCTGGAGATTCCCATTGCAGCCTTTGAGATAGCGGACGTTATGAACAATGTCCTGATCTAGATCAAAATCAATCAGCAGGGAGCAAGTGCCTGCTGTTCTATAGGTAAAATGCATGTTGTTTCCCTCCAAATTTATATAACCAAGGCAAATATTCTGCCTTTGACAGATTCCCTCTTTTCTGCTGAATCCCTGCTGAAAAAGGGAATTCTTTTGTCTTTGCCGCAGGATTCTTTCTTTGCATGCAGAAATTATGTGCCCAGATAGAGTCAAGAAGCAAGAAAGGGGAAGAGAAGCCATGGTGATGAAGGAAAGCTGCATTTTAGCCCGTTTGGAACGATTACGGGACAAGATGCAGGAAAAGGGACTAGAGGCTGCCTTTTTTCAAAATGAAGCGAATGTTTCTTATTTAAGCGGATTTAGCGGCGGCGAATCTTTTCTGCTGGTTACCGCCAGAGATCGTGGGGAAGCCAATCTTTTTTTGACGGACAGCCGTTATCAAGAACAAGCGGAAAAGGAATGTAGTGCTTTTCAAGTAATCCTGTATCAGGGATCGAATGCTTTGCCAGAAGCAATAAAGTCACTTTGCTTGGCCAATGGCTGCAAAACGCTGGGTTTTGATCCACATTATATTTCTGTGGAGCGTTATGAAGCTTTTCAAGCTTCCTTTGGCCAAGAAATTCAGCTGCAAGCCGCCTCTGGTTTAGTGGAG
Source organism: uncultured Bacillota bacterium (assembly GCA_934427095.1). Classification (GTDB taxonomy): domain Bacteria; phylum Bacillota; class Dehalobacteriia; order UBA4068; family UBA4068; genus RGIG3155. The sequence goes on from CAKRYM010000098.1 coordinate 1,395, forward strand.
GAGCTGCGTATTGTAAAAGACGCGGAAGAACAGAAGCTGCTGGCTTTAGCTTGCGCTGCTACGGATAGGGTTTTTCAGCGGATGTGTGAATTTATTCAGGCTGACCTAACGGAGCGGGAGATCGAATGGCAATTGTTGACTTTAATTCATCAAGAGGGATGTCAGGAAAGCTTTCGCACCATTGTGGTGTCTGGCTCCAATGGGTCTTTACCTCATGGCGTAGCTACAGATCGTCGGGTAGAACTTGGAGATTTCGTCACCATGGATTTTGGTTGTCTGTATCAGGGCTATCATGCGGATATGACCAGGACGGTGTGTGTTGGTGCTCCTTCTGCCCAGCAACGGGAAATCTATGATATTGTTTTGCAGGCCAACCTTAAAGCCGAAGCTGCCTTACGCGCTGGCTTAACTGGGAAAGAAGTGGATGCAGTAGCCAGAAATTATATTGCAGACAAGGGATATGGTGCTTATTTTGGCCATGGACTGGGCCATGGAGTCGGCTTGGAAATCCATGAACAGTTGAATCTCAATCCCCATGGGGATATCCCTTTGCCTGCCGGGACCTTTGTTACGGTGGAGCCGGGGATTTATTTGCCAGGGCAAATGGGCGTGCGGATTGAGGATACGGTTCTGGTGACAGAAGAGGGAATAGAGAATCAATTTACTTCTAGTAAAGAATTATTCTGTCTGTAAGTAAGTAAATCAGTCCTTTTGGCGTTTTCGGTAACAGAAATAAGGAATCGTTCAGATCGTCAAGATAGACAAGCCAACCCTTTTGGTGAAGGGTTGGCTTTTTGTTTGCTTTTTTACCCTTTGATGAAAGTTGCATAAAAGAGATCTGACCTTATTTGTGTAAATAATCCCTCATTATTGTGTTGTTAAAATTGATATCTGACCTTTCTGAATATATTTAATTTGGCGATTTATTTATATGCAGTTTGTGATAGCATGAAAACAATATTACTTTTTCTATTGTGCACGATCTGTATTAGTAAAAGGAGGTTTATGATGAAAGACAGATATCAGTTAAATAAAGAATTAGCCCAAATGCTAAAAGGCGGCGTAATTATGGATGTAACCACGCCAGAACAAGCTAAAATAGCTGAAGCTTCCGGTGCATGTGCAGTTATGGCCTTAGAAAGAATACCAGCAGATATACGGGCCGCCGGTGGGGTGTCAAGAATGAGCGATCCTAAAATGATTCAGGGAATTCAAAAGGCCGTTTCCATTCCTGTAATGGCCAAATGTAGAATTGGTCATTTTGTTGAGGCGCAGATTCTTGAAGCAATTGAAATAGATTATATCGATGAAAGCGAAGTTTTGTCTCCTGCTGATGACCTTTATCATATTGATAAAAGACAATTCCGCGTGCCTTTTGTTTGCGGTGCTAAAGATTTAGGTGAGGCCTTGCGACGAATCAATGAGGGGGCTTCTATGATTCGCACTAAAGGTGAACCTGGTACCGGCGATGTTATTCAGGCGGTTCGCCACATTCGCATGATGAACAGTGCCATTGCAAAGATTACCAGTATGCGTGAAGATGAATTGTTCGAAGAAGCAAAGCAGCTTCAGGTTCCTTATGAATTAGTTGAATATGTACATAAGAATGGCAAGCTACCTGTGGTAAATTTTGCTGCAGGTGGTGTTGCGACTCCTGCGGATGCTGCGTTGATGATGCAGTTAGGAGCAGAGGGTGTGTTTGTTGGTTCTGGGATTTTTAAATCTGGTAATCCTGAAAAAAGGGCAAATGCCATTGTAAAAGCGGTATCGAATTTCAAAGATGCAAAATTGATTGCTGAGCTTTCTGCTGATCTGGGCGAAGCAATGGTTGGTATTAATGAGCAGGAAATTGCACTGTTGATGGCAGAGAGAGGGAAATAATGACAATAGCAATATTAGCGGTTCAAGGAGCCTTCGTAGAACATGAACGAATGCTGGAAAAAATGGGGCAATCTTATGTTGAACTTAGACAAAAGAAGGATTTAGCACAAGCTTATGACGGTATTATTCTTCCAGGGGGAGAAAGTACCGTGCAAGGGAAATTATTGCGAGAATTGGATATGTTTGATACGATAAGGGATCAGATTCAGCAGGGAATGCCTGTATTCGCTACATGTGCGGGAATGATTTTGCTCGCTAGGAAAATTGAAAACGATGAGCATGCCTATTTCCAAACGATTCCTATCACAGTAAAACGGAATGCCTACGGACGGCAATTGGGGAGTTTTTATATGAGGGGAAAGATAAAGGGCGTAGGAGAGGTTCCCATGACTTTTATTCGTGCGCCCTATGTGACTGCTGCTGACCCAGAAGTCGAGATCTTGGCTAAAGAAAATGAGCATATTATTGCGGTACGTTATGGCAATCAAATTGCTCTGTCTTTTCACCCTGAACTGAATCAAGATACCGCCATGCATAAAGTTTTTTTAGAAATGATGAAATTTATGTAGGGGTAGTTAATGCATATCCCTGTGACGCAACTCTGTTTGTAAAACTAGATAAATCCAGGATTAACTGCAGAAAGAAATAATGTTTTTTATGAGGCGTCTAATTCGTGTCTGTCTGTAAAAAAATAAGGTGACATGGTCGAGACCATGTCACCTTGCAATAAGCAAGATAAGAGGAAATATGCGGCTTATCTTGGGGGAATTTTGGATTTTGGCGTAAAATGAATAAGATTAGCGGCCCAGGGACTGAATCAGCTCCGGCAGCAATGTTTCGAAATACACCCCATAGCGAATCCCGTTGGGGTCAGCGGCGGTAATGCGGATGCAGTTGGCCGTGTAATCCGCTGCAATTTTCAGGGATTGCTCCAGGGAGAAATCGTTCATCAAAGCGCCCACCACGGCACTGGCGAAAATGTCCCCAGTTCCATGGAAGCTGGCGTCTACTTTTTCATTGAAATAGGCGAAATATTCCCCGCTGGCAGCGGTGTAACCCATAGCGCCGATACGTCCTGGTGCAAAGCTGACGCCGGTTAACACAGCGGTCTTAGCCCCCAAAGCGGTCAGCCGCTGTAATAAGCCTTTGATGTAGTCTTCATCGTAACCGGATTCCACATAAGGTTCGCCCAGCATAAAGGTAGCTTCGGTCAAGTTGGGCAAAATCAGATCAGCTTCGCCGCAAAGAGTACCCATTTTCTTGGCGAATTCCGGGTCAAAACCAGGGTAAAGTTTGCCGTTATCGCCCATGGCCGGGTCTACCACAGTCAGGGTTTTTCCCTTCTTAAAGCGGTGGAAATAGTCTTTCACAATTTGGATCTGCCGTTCGGAACCCAAATAACCGGAATAAATAGCGTTAAAATGGAAGTTTTCCTTTTCCCAGTGGTCGGCGATGGGGATAAGATCATCGGTTAAGTCGCGGAAGGTGTAGTTCTGGAACATGGTGTGGGTGGAAAGCACTGCTGTTGGTACAATGCAGGCTTCCACCCCCATGGCAGAGATGACGGGCAATGCAACGGTGAGCGAGCATTTGCCTAAGCAGGAGATGTCTTGAATGGTTGCAATACGTTTCATCGGTTTCCCTCTCTTTTTCATAATATGATTAGAGGCCTTGTTCAAGCAGGCCGTGTCCTTGACAACAGCTGATATATTGATTATACTGATAATTGACCATAGGTAAATATTCAAATTAAATATGGTCAATATGGTCAGATGGGAGGAATACCGCGAAGTGTTGACCTATTCCTTTTGTGATATAGGGTCAGATTCCTTGTATCAGCATTTATATAAATGTATTAAAAATGATATTTTAGCAGGTGTTTTATCTCATGGAGCTAAACTTCCCTCGAAACGTAGTTTCGCAAAGAATCTGGGGGTAAGCACCATTACGGTGGAAGGAGCTTATGCCCAGCTTTTAGCAGAGGGGTATATTTATTCTTTGCCCAAAAAGGGGTATTATATTGCTGATTTGTCCAGCTTTTCTCCTCCGCCAGTAAAAATTAACGCCAGTAATTTTCAGCTGATGACGGATAAATCCTCCTATTTTGCGGATTTTGTTAGCAATCAGACTAATGCGGATCATTTCCCTTTTTCCATTTGGACGAAGCTCATGCGCGAAGTGATGGCCGATGGTAAGGAAGCCTTGATGCAAGTTTCACCCTGCGGGGGGGGTATGGAGCTCAGACAGGCGATTTGCCAGCATTTGCGGCAGTTTCGTAATTTAAGTGTAAACAAAGAGCAAATTATTGTGGGGGCAGGGACAGAGTATCTGTACGGTTTACTGATTCAGCTTTTGGGGCATGACAAGGTCTATGCCTTGGAAAATCCTGGTTATCAGAAAATTGCCCGGATTTACAAAAGCAATGGTGTGGCTTGCCGTTATGTTTCCTTGGATGAAAAGGGAATACAGATTGATTCCCTGGAGCAAGGAAAGGCGGATATTGCCCACCTTTCCCCAGCCCATCATTATCCTACGGGTATCGTGACGCCTATAGACCGTCGTTACGCTCTTTTGGGTTGGGCCACGGCCAAGCCAGGCCGGTATATTATTGAGGATGATTACGATTCCGAATTTCGTCTAGCAGGAAACCCAATTCCCACTTTAATGAGCATTGATGTTTCGGAAACGGTCATTTATATGAACACCTTTACCAAAAGCCTTTCTCCTACGATTCGCGTAAGC
>CAKRYM010000099.1 GCA_934427095.1 uncultured Bacillota bacterium
GTCATGACCGGAACAATTTGCTGTCCGCCCAATAAATTCACAGTGGAATCGGCTTTGGGATCACAACCAATTTGCATGACCTTATAGCCCAGGACAGCGAATGCTGCAGATAAAGAGCTGGTAATGGTGGATTTCCCAATACCACCCTTTCCATATATCGCTATTTTTTCCATTGTTTTTGACCCTTCTTTTTTTCCATACAATAAGTAACCAAGAAAGCACCAGTTTTCTAACAACGAATGATATTGTAGTAAATCCCCCATCAAAAGGAAAAGAAAAGCTTTCTTGGCATTATTACTAAATAAAAGCACGGAATAACATTTTGCAAGGATTTTGTCCTTATCATCAGAAAGTCTTATACACATATAATCTTATTTGTTTTTCCTTTATCTCCCCTTATCTTTTTCTTCTCTATTGAGCCGTACGAATTGATTCTTTTTCTTAATCTATTTCTTTCTTTTACAGGTAAGAAGAAAAGAAAGCACTAGCACAAGATATTGGCGGAATCATCGGTTTTATCTTGACTTTCTCAACAAAATATGGCATGATAAATGTGTTAGAAAAAGAGATATCTTTTCGTGACTGGCGGAATGTGAATCAACACGATGGAGCGAAAAGAGATGTTTTTTAGTCGACCGCCTGGGCAATCCTACTCAACCACAGGGGTAGGATTGCCTTTTTTGCTTCCTGGGCAAGTGAATCTTTCCTTTCTATCCGTTTGACCAGGATTTTTCACGAAGATTTTGCAGATGGAGGGATTAGCCATGAAAAAAGTAGCCGTAATCATGGGCAGCGATAGCGATTTGCCCGTTGTGGAAAAAGCCATTGACACCCTAAAGGAATACGCTGTGCCCTATGAAGTCCATGTCTTTTCTGCACACCGTACGCCAGATCAGGCAGCAGATTTCGCTATGCAGGCTCGTGCCAAAGATTTTGGCGTCATTATTGCCGCAGCAGGAAAAGCCGCCCATTTAGCCGGCGCGCTGGCTGCCCGTACTACCCTGCCGGTTATCGGCATCCCCGTTAAATCCAGCACCTTAGATGGGTTGGACGCCCTTCTTTCCACAGTGCAAATGCCTTCTGGTATTCCTGTAGCAACGGTTGCCATTGACGGTGCAGCCAATGCTGCTCTGCTAGCTATCCAAATCTTGGGCGTAAGCGATGCTTCTCTCGGGGATAAATTGGATCAGGCGAGACAAGCAGGCACGCAAAAAGTTTTAGCCAAAAATGCGGAGATTGAGAAAAAATTCTCCTGCTAAGTAGGACAAGCACAAGATAAACCCTTGTTCATTAAACCATTTTGATCAATTCATGAAGGAGAGAATAGCATGGAAAAAACTGTTCAGCTGTATGAAGGTAAAGCAAAGAAAGTCTTTGCTACCAATGACCCCGCACTGGTTATCGTATCTTATAAAGACGACGCCACCGCATTTGACGGCCAGAAAAAAGGCCAGATCACTGGGAAAGGCGTAGTCAACAATAAAATGACCAACTATCTCATGCAGATTCTGGAAAAAGAAGGCGTCCCTACCCATTTTGTTGAGGAGCTTTCTGACCGGGATACTGTGGTAAAAAAAGTATCCATTGTTCCACTGGAAGTCATTATCCGTAACATTTCTGCCGGCTCTTTTGCCAAACGTTATGGGGTAGAAGAAGGCATTCCTTTTGCAGAGCCTACCATTGAATTTTCCTACAAAAACGATGATTTGCATGATCCCCTGATTAATGAATATCATGCCCTGGCTTTAAACCTTGCCAGCAAAGAAGAAATCGACACCATCAAAAAGATGGCCTTTAAGGTCAATGATGTCTTAAAAGAATATTTCAAGAAATTAGGCGTGAAACTGGTGGATTTTAAGCTGGAATTTGGCCGCTTGGCAGATGGATCCATTGTTTTGGCAGACGAAATTTCTCCGGATACCTGCCGTTTCTGGGACGCAGAAACCAATGAAAAACTGGACAAAGATCGTTTCCGTCGGGATCTCGGCGGTGTGGAAGACGCCTATAATGAAATGATGCGCCGGGTTTTCGGCAGCGACAAATAAGGTGATTCTATGAGCAATCTTCGGGAAGAATGCGGGGTATTTGGCATTTATTCCCCCACTGAGGGGAATGTAGGCATGGATACCTATTACGGGCTCTACGCCTTACAGCATCGTGGCCAAGAAAGCTGCGGTATTGTAGTCAATAACGACGGTCTGTTTACGCTACACAAAGACGTGGGTTTGGTCAGCAAAGTCTTTAATGAGCAAAATTTAGCCGCTTTAGGCCCTGGGAATATTTCCGTGGGTCATGTCCGCTACAGCACCACCGGCGGAAATGCGGTACTGAACGCCCAACCCATTGTAGTTAATCATATCAAAGGCCATCTGGCCCTGGCGCATAATGGGAATTTGGTGAATTCTTCTGAGCTGAGAAATGAGCTTGAGCTCAAAGGTTCCATTTTCCATATGTCTAGCGATACGGAAGTCATCTCCTATCTGATTATCAAAGAACGCCTCACTGCTCCTTCTATTGAAGAAGCCATCAATCGGGCAATGTACCGGTTGAAAGGCGCCTATTCCTTGGTGATTATGTCCCCTGCCAAACTCATCGCCGTCCGAGACGAAAATGGCTTCCGTCCCCTTTGCTATGGGCAGCGAAAAGACGGGAGCTATGTTGTGGCTTCCGAAACCTGTGCCCTGGATGCAGTGAACGCCGTTTTTGTCCGTGACTTAGAGCCAGGGGAAATCCTTATCTTTGATCGAGATGGCGTGCGTTCCATTACGGATCATTGTAAAAAGGCAGACCCTGCCATCTGCATTTTCGAATACCTCTATTTTGCGCGGCCAGATTCCATCATTGATGGACAAAGCGTCCACGAAGCGAGAACCCGCGCTGGAGAATTCCTGGCTGAGGATCATCCTGTTGACGCAGATGTGGTCATCGGCGTACCGGATTCCGGTATTGACGCAGCCATCGGCTATGCCAAACGTTCCGGCATTCCCTATGAAGTGGGTATTTTGAAAAATAAATATATCGGCCGGACCTTTATTGCGCCCAATCAGCACCATCGGGAAGATTTGGTACGCATTAAACTAAATCCCATGTCCCAGGTCATCCAAGGAAAACGTGTGGTGGTGATTGACGATTCCATTGTGCGCGGTACCACCAGCGCTCGAATCATTCGTCTGTTGAAAGAAGCAGGTGCTAAAGAAATTCATATGCGAATCTCTGCTCCGCCTTTCTTAAACCCCTGTTATTATGGGACGGATATTGATTCCAAGGATGCCCTCATTGCCTGCAAACACACCATCCCAGAAATCGCGGAAATTATTGGCGCCGATAGCTTAGGTTTTCTCAGTGTAGAACGTCTTGGCGACATCATTCATAAGGAGTTGGGCAAAGGCTACTGCGATGCTTGCTTTACCTCCCGTTATCCCACGGAAATCCCCTCTGAACCAGTGAAGAACAAATTTGAATCCAAAATCAGCGAAAGCGAGGAGGAAAGATCGTGAAGAATTCCAGATCAGATAGCTACGCAGCAGCTGGAGTGGATATTACCGCCGGCTATAAAGCAGTTGAGCTGATGAAAAACCATATTGCCAGAACCATGACGGCTGGCGTGGCCTCAGATATCGGCGGCTTTGGCGGCTTATTTTCCCTGGATTTAACGGGAATTAGTAAACCCGTACTGGTCAGTGGTACAGACGGTGTGGGAACCAAGCTGAAAATCGCTTTCCTGCTAGATCGCCATAACACTGTGGGTATCGATTGCGTGGCCATGTGTGTAAACGATATCATTTGCTGCGGCGCAAAACCCCTATTTTTCCTGGACTATATCGCTTGTGGTAAAAACGTACCGGAAAAAATTGCCGCCATTGTGGAAGGTGTCGCCGAGGGTTGCGTTCAGTCCGCCGCTGCCTTAATCGGCGGGGAAACCGCGGAAATGCCTGGCTTCTATCCCGTAGACGAATACGATTTAGCTGGCTTTGCCGTGGGTGTTGTGGACAAAGACAAAATCATTGACCGCAACACGATGCAGGCTGGGGACGTTATTTTGGCGCTTCCCTCCAGCGGGGTGCATTCCAATGGCTTTTCCTTAGTGCGTAAGGTTCTCGATGTAGAAAAACAGGATATCCGCCAGCCCTTGGAATCCCTTGGCGGTCAATCCATTGGCGAAACCTTACTCACCCCCACCAAAATTTATGTAAAACCCATCCTGTCCTTATTAGAACAGGTTCAAGTCAAAGGCATATCCCATATCACCGGCGGGGGCTTCTACGAGAACATCCCCCGCAGTTTCCCCCAAGGGTTAAGTGCAAAAATAGAGCAGAAGGCCATCCGTGTCCTGCCTATTTTTGATCTCATTGCTCAGACGGGCAAGATTCCGGAGCGGGATATGTTCAATACCTTCAACATGGGTGTTGGTATGAGCGTTGTTACTGCCAAGGCAGACGCTGACCGCGCCCTGGAAATCCTGCATGCCAATGGCGAGGATGCCTACATCATCGGCGAAGTGGTTGCTTCTGATGAAGGCGTTCTGTTGGCTTAGTGTTTTAGCCGCCGGAAGTCCCTTTCGGCGGTATTCCATTTCAGCAAAGAATTGGAGGGCTCAATATGCCCCAACAAAAAGCCCGCATTGCCGTATTCGTATCCGGCGGCGGTACCAATTTACAGGCCTTAATTGACGCAGAAAAAGCAGGACGTATCCCTAGCGGAAAGATATCCTTAGTGATTTCTTCCGACCCTAAAGCCTATGCCCTAACCCGGGCAAACCAGGCGGGCATTCCCCATGCCGCCTTTTCCCGTAAAGCCTGCGGTTCTCAAGAAGCCTTTGAGGCCGCTATTCTCTCTTGCTTAGAAGAACACCAAATTGATTTCATTGTACTGGCTGGGTTCCTAAGTATATTAAACGAAAACTTTACCAGCCGCTTTCCCAAACGCATCATCAATGTACATCCGTCCTTAATCCCCTCCTTCTGCGGAAAAGGCTTCTATGGACTAAAGGTCCATGAAGCAGCCCTAGCTTACGGGGTGAAAGTGACCGGCGCTACGGTACATTATGTGAACGAAGTAACAGACGGCGGGGAAATTCTCCTCCAAAAGGCAGTCGCTGTGCAAGAGGGTGACACGCCAGAAACGTTACAACGCCGCGTCATGGAAGAAGCGGAGTGGATACTTCTGCCCCAGGCAACGGAAATGGTGGCAGCCAAACTGATTCAGGAGGAAAAATAACATGGATATTTACGCAACACCCAGTATCGGCTCTCGCATTCAGGGCAACAGCTATGTAGGCAGAGGCCTGGTCATCGGCAAAAGTGCAGACGGTAACAAAGCCGTAACTGCCTATTTCATTATGGGCCGTAGCGCCAATAGCCGTAACCGTGTTTTTGCAGAACGGGATGGAGTAATCTATACCGAGCCTTTTGATGCCTCTAAGGTAGAAGATCCTTCCCTCATTATCTACGCCGCTCTACGCAATCTTGGCAATCACCTCATTGTAACCAATGGGGATCAGACCGACACGATTTACGACTTTGTGCAGGCAGGGAAAACGTTTGCCGAAGCCCTCAACACCCGGGAATTCGAACCGGACCAGCCTAATTTCACCCCTAGGATCAGCGGTATGCTTACCTTTGAACAAGGGGACTTTACCTATGAAATGAGTATTCTCAAAAGCGCGGATGCCGCAGGTTCCGCCTGCAATCGCTATCTGTTTCAATATACTGCCTTAGCGGGTGTGGGCCATTTCCTCCACACCTATGTTTGTGACGGTAATCCCATTCCCACCTTCCAAGGAGAGCCTGAACGCATCAGCATCCCCGATGATATTGATGCATTTACGACGGAGTTATGGGATAACCTCGATCAAGATAACAAGATTTCCCTTTATGTTCGCTACACGGATTTGCAAACCGGCGCAGTAGAAAGCCGCTTGATCAATAAGAATAAATAATCGGAGGCTCATCATGTCCAAAGACCGTTACGTT
>CAKRYM010000100.1 GCA_934427095.1 uncultured Bacillota bacterium
TCATTGGATGGTGTTTTTGAAAATACACTTCTCGCAAGCCCATACGCTCGATTAAGTCTTTGCCAAGATCAATGGCATACCCGAAGGTCCCCGGTTTGTGGGCATCAGAGCCTAGGGTCACGTATTTTCCTCCGCATTCCCGGTATAAATGGAGAAGCTCCATGCCCGGATTCGCTTCCACAATCTGTCTACGATAACCGCCACAATTCACCTCGGGAATAATGCGATTTCTCCGCATGGCTGCAAAGATATCCCGCATTTGATCCACATCATAAATCAGCTTATGATAAAACCGCTTAGGATAATCTAAATGGCCTAAGGCATCAAATCCACCGACCGAAACCGCATGCAAAATCTCATTCCAGTAACGGGCATAAGAACGTTTCGCAGAAACGCCAGCTTGTCGCATTTTATTGGGAAATAAATTCCCTACCCAAAAATGGACGCTGCCCAAAATAAAATCATACGGATAGCGATGACATTGTTCTAATAAAGCAGGATATCGGTGTGGTTCAGACAATTCTACCCCTGATAAAATCAGTAGCTTTCCCGCATAGCGCTCCCGCATCCGCTCAATCTCTGCGAAATAAGCATCTGCCTGATAAAAGTTATACCCGGGATCCACAGGATTGCCTTCTAAATGATCGGTAAAACAAACGCACTGGAATCCTCTACGGATGGCAACCCGGCAATGGGTATCCATTGGCGTATCCGAATCCGCAGAAAAAGAAGTATGCAGGTGAAGATCGCAGTACATGGTCACCGCTCCTCTGTCTGGTCGTTGCCGGGATTTCCTTCTACATTCTGTGCTGCTTCATACGCCTTTTTGGCAGCGGATCTTTTTCTGATGTTAACAAGGGTATAGATCACCAGAATCACACCCACCAAAATCCAAGCATACAGCGAAGTAGAATGCTGTTTTTTCATGATGCGATCCGCAGTATCGGAAAATACCGCGCCCAGAGCTTCATCTATGGTTAATTGTTCATCGCCAGAATATAGCGTAAAATAATCATAAAAAATGTTTTCTGCTTCATGATCGAATACCGCTTCTCTTGCCTCTGTGCCAACAACACAAAGAATTGCAGGCTCAGCCGAGCAGAAATATACAACCAGCATATGCTCTTGGTCAGCAAAAAGGCTATCGTATAATTCTGTGTATACGGTCATATCTGTCTCAGATTGCGGATAAGATAACCGATCTGTGATATAAAGATACGGTTTTATACCGGTTTGCTGGTAAAAATCCGTCATTCCCTGGATGAGTTCAACATCTTTCACCAAAAGATTTGCTTCGTCCGTATAGTATTCTGTTAATGCTTGGCCATCTGTTTCCAGCGGCGTCCGTTCCTGAGTAGATTCCGTAATTTCTACCTTGTGTTGTTCCTCACCAATCTTAGGGCCAATCGAAACCCCCACGCGGCCAAGAAGAATTAAAACAACAACGATAACCAGAAGCAAAAAAGCAAAAGGCAATACGCAGCCAAGCCGGTTAAGACACTGTTCAAGCGTTTTGGGACCGCCAGAAATATGGAACATCCCATCCCGGGCATTCAGTTTTGAACCGCTCGTCGTTTGATTCCAAGAGCAAGAAGAAGCTTGTCCTTGATTTTCTCGGTCAGCATTAGTTTGGCTATTCTTGTTTTCGTTTATCTGTTCAGGGTCTTTTCTCTCCATTTGCCCTTCCTCTCTATCCATTACATAGCTTGCGTATTATATCATATTTTGTCGTTGATAACAAGATACCGTTCCACTTACTTTTCTGTACCAGGCAAAGCCAATTTCAGCATAGACTGATAAGCCTGAACAGCATGTTCTGGCTCCAGAATAACGACCTGGTTCTCCAAACTAAATACCCAGCTATAAAATACTGGGCTAAGCGCCACTTTTACCGTAACCTCAAAGTGCTCTGGGTCTTTACGGATCACCATAATGTCACGACCAAATCGATCTAAAATAATACCGATCATCTTATTTTGGCAGCAAATACGTACGGACTCCTCTTCCCCACCATACATAGAAAAACATTTCTGTGAATAACTAGTAGGGTCCTCAGCCTTAAAAACATCTTTTCCGCTTCTGGGCTGCTCTGTTACGGTGATATCTGTCATTTTATCTACACGGTAATGCTTAATCCTCTCTTCCTGAGGATCATAGCCCACCATGTAATAATAGCTATCATCATAAACCAACATAAAAGGACTAACAAAATAATATTTTCCCCCGCGGCGATACCCTTTTTCCTTGTTAAGCTGGTCTTCTAAATAACGAAATTGCAACATTCGGTCTGCATGAATACCATGATGAATGCCATCTACATTATAATAAATACTTTCATTCATCGTTTTGATTTGGTTTTTTAAATATACCTGACGATGAAGGCTTTTCCCTTGATAAACACTGGTTAGGCTTTCCAATTTTTTGATGAGTTCTCTAGATTTCTTATGCGTTAAAAATTTTGAGGCTTGCACACTGTCTACCAGCAATTTCAATTCCGGCAGTTGAAATAACCGGCTAGCTACATAATATCCACCGTCTTTACCGCTGACATGTTCAATATCTACACCAAAATTACGTAATGCCGCAATATCAGCATATATGCTTTTTCTTTCTGCGGAAATATCATAACGGCCTAGCTCATTAAGAATATCATTCACCGTAAGATAATGGGCTTCATCTGTTTTCTCGTAAAGGATTTTCAACAAATAAAGCGCCTTTAATTTTTGGTTTGTCGATTTTGGCATGGCGCACCTCCGCATAAGCATTTTCCTTTACTATCATAACACAAAAATGGGACTTGGCAAATCCCAGTAGGATTTCCAGTCCCATTTTCCCCAAAGCCTATACAAGAAAATCATTGTTCGGCTTTGACCATTTCTTTTTTTAATTTTTTAATAATCCGTTTTTCTAACCGAGAAATATACGATTGGGAAATACCCAGCAAATCCGCTACCTCTTTTTGTGTTAACTCTTCCCGCCCCCCTAAACCGAAGCGAGCGGTCATAATTAACTTTTCTCGGGCGGAGAGTTTTTCCATTGCCGCAAAGAGAAGTTTCCGGTCAATATCCTCCTCAATGGAGCGATAAATCATATCTGAGTCTGTACCCAAAATATCGGAAAGGAGCAGTTCATTTCCATCCCAATCGATGTTTAACGGTTCGTCCAAACTTACCTCACTGCGGGTTTTATTGTTCCGGCGTAAATACATTAAAATCTCATTTTCAATACAGCGAGAAGCATAGGTAGCTAATTTAATTCGCTTCTCAGCATTAAAGGTATTTACTGCCTTAATTAAGCCAATGGTACCAATACTGATTAAGTCCTCAATCCCGATTCCTGTATTTTCAAACTTTCGGGCGATATATACCACTAGGCGTAAATTATGTTCAATCAATGTTTGCCTTGCCGCCATATCCCCGGCAGCAAAACGCAATAAAAGATCTCGCTCTTCTTCGGACTGCAAAGGTGGCGGCAAGATCTCACTCCCACCAATATAATGCACACCTTTTGTTTTACGTAACAATAGTTGCACACAGGTATGCCAAAAAGTCAAGATACGAACCATGAATAGATTCATCATGCGCTTGCCTCCTGTGATAAAGGATATTCAAAAACTTCCGGATTCAGGATTGCTCGGTATTCGCCAGTAGAAAGACCGTTTGTCGCAATACAAACAACAGCATTCCCATCCCTGGTTTGATGTCCATCATATAAACGTAAACTATCTGGTTTAAAGCCCAAAAGCAAACCATGTTGCTGCCCAATACTGGTAAAAGGAATCAATCGAAAAGATTTATGCCAGGCATCCTGATGATTCGCAAAATATTCTTGTGCTAGTCTGACGGGATCGCCATTATTTTTCTGAAACGCTTCTTGAAAGCTTTCCGGCATCAATGGCAAAAGTACACGCTTGTCCGCGACCACCACAGGCAACCCGCTGATCGGTTCCCGTAAATCGTTACCTGTATCAATTAATGCGTTTGCCCGGCAAGAATGACCTAAAAAGCTAATCTCTATTTCCGTGCGAAATTCTTCTTTTCGCCAGCTACGCCGAATAGAAAGAAAGCCTTTTCTTGCAATCATTAGTCCAAAAATCAAACCAAAGATCAAGGCGCTGACTTTTAAAGTTTGAATAGCGCCAAAGGCATATCCCGTATAGCCTAATAAATACCCTCCAGCCAAAGCTGCGCCAGCCATAGAAAAGGAGATCAAATAAAAAGCCGCCACTAGCCGGAGAAAGCTATGTATGCCTTGCCAAGGAAAAGCAATCAACAGCATTAGCAAAGAAACCATACCAGCCACAAATATATGGAATAACCAAGGAGGCAACGGACAGATCACCGCTGCGCCATAAATTGCCCCCAGGCTAGCTGCAGGGATAATTCGACGCAACAAAATACGCCGCTTCAGAAAGCATCCGCTAGCCCACAGCAAAAAGAAATCCAATATCCAATTCAGCGCCAACAAAATATCAGCGTAAATCACATACCCGTTCATTCTTCCTCCTGTCCCTTTATGCCTATGTCCAAGCAGCGAGGATTAGAACCAACAGTTGGATTATAACAAAAAGCCGCCGCGCAATAACGCGCAAACGGCTTATGACAAAAGAAGAAACAATCAATTTTCTTTCCCCAGAAAATTTCTGTGCAACATCTTTACGGGTTACTCTTCCTCTTCAGAAATTGCATTTTCCAGCTGACGCTTTCTCGCAGAAAAAACGCCTCCTAATCTGCCGCTCTGCTCTGCACTTAGCCCAGCCCAGCCATCATGTTTTACCACATCCCAAAGCCCTAATTCCATGGCGATTTCTTGCTTTAGCTTTTCCCAATCTTCCGGTCTTTTTTTCATTTTACTTTTTCTGGACGGCTTAACTTTCTCCATAAAAATCACCTCGGCATCAGTATCTCCGAGGTGACAATGTCTATTCTAAAAAAGGAATATTTTTCGCAAGAAAAGTGTGTTCTTCCAAAATTTGCATTTGCAGCTGGCCTGCGCTCATATCGCTGAGAGCCGTAGGTAAACTAGGAAACGCGCTTTCCTCTACCAAACAAAAATAGGCGACTTTACTATCAAAAATCTTGTTTTCTATCTGTATGCCTTGTTGTTGCAAAAACGTGTCAACTTTGCCCAAAAGGGTATAATCAAAGCAAAGAGCAATCCGTTTAGCTGGAATCTTTTCCACCAGCTGCGCGCTTTCAATTGCCAAAAGAGCAGCCTTGCTGTAAGCCCTGGTTAACCCGCCAGCACCTAACAAAATTCCCCCAAAATAACGAGTGACCACGATAATGGTATGATGCAGTCCGCGGCGCTTGATGGCTTCTAAAATAGGCCGGCCAGCTGTTCCGGCCGGTTCCCCAGCGTCTGAGCTTCGTTGCAAACGATCATTTTCGCCGATCACCCAAGCATAGCAATGATGCGTAGCAGAAGGATGTTCCCCCTTAATTTGGGCTAAAAAGCCGACCGCCGTTTCTTCTGTAGTAGCTGGGGCAATATGTCCGATAAAACGCGATTTCTTTTCGTAGAATTCCCCACAAGCAGCTGTGGAAACCGTCAATTCACCCATTAAATCAACCCTTCAAATCCATTTTGCCGTAAAGCTTCATAAAGAACAATTGCCACAGAATTGGCAAGATTTAAGGAACGAATGGATGGACGCATGGGAATACGGATAGCTGTTTTCTCGTTGGCATCCAGCAGAGCCTGAGGCAGGCCGGCGGTCTCTTTGCCAAAAACCAGAAAATCCTTTGGCCCAAATTTCACTTCCGTATAAGTGTGATGCGCCCTAGTACTGGCAAACCAATAGGTTGCCTCAGGATATGCGGCTTGCAATTCCGCAAAGCTATCCCAATAATGCAAGTCCAAATACTGCCAGTAGTCTAGCCCAGCCCGCTTCAAATGCTTATCGTCCGTAGAAAAGCCCAACGGGCGGACTAAATGCAATGTACTGCCTGTAACCGAACAAGTTC
>CAKRYM010000101.1 GCA_934427095.1 uncultured Bacillota bacterium
GTCCTATGGAAACCAATCAATATCTAATTGATTTTTATGAGCACTATGATGAAGAGCAGCGTTTGCTTTCCCCCATGGCTCTGTGGAATTCCTCACAACTATGCATTATATCAAAAAGTATATAAAACCAGGGGACCATGTGTTGGAGATTGGCGCTGGTACTGGACGATATTCCCATGCCTTAGCCCGTCAGGGCTATTTGGTTGACGCAGTAGAATTAGTGGAACATAACATAGATGTTTTTCGCCAAAATACCCTCGCAACAGAAAACATAACCATTCAACAAGGGAATGCCTTGGATTTATCTGCGTTTCCCGATAACCAGTATGATATTACCCTGCTACTGGGGCCCCTTTATCATCTTTATACCGTAGAAGAAAAGCAACAAGCTTTGCGCGAGGCTATTCGCACCACAAAGCCTGGGGGGATTCTTTTTGCAGCCTATGTCATATCTGATGGCTGTTTGCTTGATGAAGGGTTTCATCGAGGCAATATTAATGTGGCAGAGTATATCAAAAATGGTCTGCTGGATGCCAAAACCTTTGCTGCAAAATCAGAACCAAAGGATTTATTTGAGCTGGTACGCAAAGAGGATATTGACCAATTGATGACCGGATTTCCAACCACCCGATTGCATTATGTGGCAACAGATGGCTGTGCTTTATTGCTTCGGGAAGCCATAGATCAAATGGATCAGGAGATGTTTCAATTGTATTTAACCTATCATTTGGCAACTTGTGAACGAGAAGATTTACTGGGGTTTACTAGTCATGCTCTCGATGTCTTCAGAAAATAGAAAAAGGCCAGCCCGGATCAGCCCCTGTGCAGAAAAATGCAGAATACAAAAACGGGAAAGAAGGTAATCCTTCTTTCCCATTTCTTGTTTTACTTGGTCTTTACGCAATAACTAGCCCCCAGCAAAACCACATATTACATGGATAGAACAATTCTGTTTATTTTATCAAGCCTTGTTCCATAAACGTATGATACGTATGCAAGGCAAAGGTGTCCGTCATCCCAGCGATATAATCTCGTACCGCCAGCCAATGGGGTTCGCCACGATATTCCTCTGGCAGCAATTCCGGTTCCGCCAAAAAAAGATGGTACAACTGGTCAATATAGCCGTCTAACCGGTTTTCCTCCGCAATTTTTCTAGGGTGGTAATAGACTTTTTCAAACATGAATTCCCTTAGCTCTTCCATAGCGCTAGCAATAGGGGCAGACATGGCGATTACCGGTTTACCGCTGCTTTCCTGTACAATATCGTGAACCATGGTATCAATACGCTGGCTATGCCGGTCGCCCAGCAAGCGTAAAGTAGAATCCGGTAATTGATGATACTCCAAATAACCGCTACGCACTGCATCATCAATATCATGATTCAAATAAGCAATACGGTCACAATAGCGAACGATACAACCTTCCAAGGTGGAAGGTTCCCCTTCCCCACTATGATGCAGAATTCCATCCCTTACCTCTGCTGTGAGATTCAACCCCTGGCCATTATGCTCCAAGACATCCACCACTCTTAGGCTTTGTTCCCGGTGATGAAAGGGGCCGCAAATCCGGTGCAAGGCTCTTTCTCCGGCATGGCCAAAGGGCGTGTGGCCCAAATCATGTCCTAAAGCAATGGCTTCTGTCAAATCCTCGTTAAGGCGTAAAGCCCGAGCGATGGTCCTGGCAATTTGGGAAACTTCTAACGTATGCGTGAGCCGTGTACGAAAATGATCCCCTTCGGGATTAATAAAAACCTGTGTTTTATGTTTTAACCGGCGAAAGGCTTTACAATGGATAATCCGATCTCGATCCCGCTGATATGGAGTACGGATAGTGCATTCCACCTCCGGCACGGCACGGCCTGCGGTTTCGTCAGCAAAGGAAGCCCATGGCGCTAGATAATGATGCTCAAATTCCAGCCATTGATCTGCTACAACAGGCATAAATCTGCCTCCTTTCGCCAACATCATAGCACGATAAATGGGGAAATACAAGATAGATTAGGAAGGATTCTCCTTTTTCCCTAAGCCTAAATAGGCCTGGGCAATGCGGGAATCCCCTTCTAGCATCTCTCGGCTACCCGAAAGAACAATTTTCCCATTTGCTAAAACATAACCTTGATCTGCGCCCTGTAAAGCCAAGGCAGCATTTTCTTCTATCAGCAAAATGGGAATACCATCCGCTTTTAAAGAAAGAATCACGTGCAAAATTTCTTTCACCATCAATGGAGAAAGGCCCATACTTGGCTCATCCAAAAGTAGTAAACGAGGATTGCTCATCAACCCGCGACCTAAGGCCAACAATTGCTGTTCTCCACCAGATAAAGTTCCGCCTGGCTGCTTTCTTCGTTCCGCCAACCGCGGAAAACGCCGGTATACTTCAGCCAAGCGTTTCTCCTGCTTCTCCCCTCTTGCTTGCAAATAGGCGCCCAGACGGAGATTTTCCTCTACCGTAAGGTCGCTAAACACATGCCGGCCTTCTGGCACGTGAATTAGTCCCGCGGCAGCAGTTCTTTCTGCGGGCCAACCAGTGATCTCTTGTTCACGAAACCATACATGTCCAGCAGTAGGCTTAAGCAAACCCGACAATGTTTTCAGTAAAGTGGTTTTACCACTGCCATTGGCGCCCAAAAAAGCAGTAACCCCTTCTTCCACCGTAAAATCGATAGCTCTCAAGACTTCCATCTGATGGTAACCGACGGTGAGCCCATTGACCCGCAACAAGGGTTTTCCCACTTCTCTCTTTCCTCCCCTTTTCCCAAATAAGCCCTGGCCACCTCTGGCAAGCGTAGTACCTCGGTAGGGTTTCCCTGGGCAAGTAATCGACCTTGATCCAAAACGATTAAGTGTTCTGTGGCCGCAGAAATCAGCTCCATATCATGTTCAATCAGCAGAATGGCCATATCCCGTTCTTTTTGGCAATGGTTTAATAAGGCCAATAGCTCTTCTTTTTCCCCATGGTTTAATCCGGCCGCTGGTTCGTCTAATAACAATAGCTTGGGCTGGGCTGCCAAAGCTCTGGCCCATTCTAAACGTTTTCTATCCCCATAGGGCAGATCCCCTGCCAAAACCTCTTCCCTACCGCTTAGTCCCGTGCTGGCCAACAGCATAGAAGCTTGCTCTGCCATGGCTTTTTGCCCAGATTTCCCCTTGCCCAATCCCAACAATTCTTGGCCTGGAGAAGAAAGATAACGCCGAGTAAACCCGCTAAGTAAATTCTCCCAGACAGAAAGCCGCGGAAACAGACGCAAATTCTGAAAGGTACGGATCATGCCCAGACGGGCAATAGCGTCTGGGGAAAGTCCGCAAATCTCCTGCCCGCAAAACCGAATACTCCCTTCATTGGGTCGATAAACACCGGTAAGGCAGTTAAAAAAAGACGTTTTACCAGCGCCGTTCGGTCCAATTACCCCCGTAATTTGCTTGGGGGGTATCTGAATGGTCAAATGATCCACCGCAGTAACGCCCCCAAAGGACAAGGTCAAGTTTTCTGTTTCCAGGAACGTAGTAGCCCCCATAACCCCTCCGGACAAAAGATCATCACCAAAATCAACAAAATCCCAAAGAGAAGAATACGCCCTTCGCCTAGGAAACGAAACAGCTCCGGTAACAGGACAAAAAAAGCTCCGCCCAGCATCGCGCCCTGATAATGGCCAGATCCACCCAAAACCACAGCCAAAAGAATATTCGCAGAAAACTGAAAGGTAAAGGTGGTTGGGGTAACGGCAGTCATTTTTGCCGCAAAAAAACTTCCTGTCAATGTGCCTAGAACAGAGCTAATCCCATAGGCCATGAGTTTTCGTTTCATGACTGGGATACCCATGGCAGCGGCAGCATCCTCATCTTCTCGAATACAACGAAATTCCAAACCCAAACGAGAATGTTCCAATCGTTGCAAAAACAGGGCAAACAATAGGGCTAAGCCTAAAAAAAGAAAATACCAATGAATGCCTTTTGTTAAGGGCATTCCCCATAAAGAAGGGCGTGGCAAACCATTCAACCCTTGGGCGCCACCGGTAATGGGCAGATTGCGTAAAAGAATACGCACCATTTCCCCAATGCCCAAGGTTACCATGGCAAAGTAATCCCCCCGCAGGGTTCTGGCTGGCCAGCCGGAAAGCACGGCAAATAATGCGCCGGCCAAAGCAGACAAAGGTAAAGTCAACCAAAAGGATACGCCCTGTTGCATCAGCATACCACTGACATAAGCCCCAATGGCAATTTTCGCCCCGTACCCCATATCCCATAATCCGCAATAGCCCACAGAAACGCTGCATCCCATGGCCAGCAGCATATAAAATAGAACATTCCAGCCAACTTCCAGCCCGTAACCAGACACCAAAAAAGGTAGGCTAATGCCGGCCAACAAAAGCAAAAAAAGAAAACCATGGCGTGCCATCACATGCGCGTCCTTTCTCCTTTCCCCAATAACCCCTGCGGTCGAAAAAGCAAGACCAAAATGAGCAGGAGAAAAGAAAAGGCGTCTTTCCAAGAAGAGCCGAGAAATTGTGTTCCTAGGGTTTCCAGCATGCCCAAAAGTAAACCGCCCAACAAAGCGCCTGGTAAAGACCCAATTCCTCCAATTACTGCAGCGGTAAAGGCTTTAATCCCCATCAAATAACCCATGGAATAATGCAAAGAGCCATAATACAAACAAGACATCATGGCAGCCGCTGCAGCTAAGGCTGACCCCAAGAAAAAGGTAATCCCTACCACGCGGCTGACGGGTATGCCCATAAGAGAAGCAGTCTCCTGATCCAAAGAAACCGCCCGCATGGCTAAACCAAGGCGAGTATGACGAATCACCCAGTTTAAGGCCAGCATAAGTCCAGCAGCAGCGAAAAGCAGCAAAAGCTGCATTCTTCCGGTGGAGATACCTTGATTAGGATAAAACAAAAATTGGCCCTGGCTAATCAACATCACGCCGTTAGAAAGGACCAATGATACCCCGATGGCCGTAATCAGCAACGACATACGCGGCGCCTGCAATAAAGGCCGGTAAGCCAGTCGGTAAATGGCGATACCCAGCAACCCGCAGCCCAAGACAGAAAGGATAGCGCCGGCAGCAGGCCCCACAAAAGAGGCGCCCAAGAAGAAAAAACAACCGGCCATAAACACATCCCCGTGGGCAAAATTAATCATGCGTACAATACCGTAAACCATGGAATAACCCAAGGCCACCAGGGCATAAAAGGAGCCTAGGACCAAACCGTTAAAAACCTGCCTAAGGATGGCGTCGCCAATGGTCATCTCAATCCCCCAGCACATTTTCATGGAGCAAAAAACTTCCCTGCTCCGGATCAATTTCCAGTAACATAAAATTATTATTCGGCCGTTCTCTAGTATCTTCCGTGAAGGTCACCCGACCAGAAAGCCCCTGATAATCCGTATCCTGGATAGCTTGCCGTAAATCGTCATATTCCAGCGAGCCGCAAGCGGTAATCGCTTCCGCTAAAACATAGATGGAATCATAACACAAGGTAGAAAAAGCACGCGGTTGTAACCCGCCCGTATGAGCAGCATAACGGCTACTATATTCCTGTCCACCAGGGATATATTCCACATAAGGCGGGGAAATCACAAACACATTTTTTCCTGCGCTACCAGTACCTTGAATGATCGTAGGATCAGCGCATCCATCTCCCAACACCACTGGGCCGGTATATCCCCCCTGCCGCAGTTGTCGAATCAAATTTACGGCATCCGCATAATATCCCGCAAAAAACACCACATCGGTCTGATGATAACAAACGGAAGTAACAATAGCGGAGTAATCCGCGGTATTCTTTTCCGATAATTCCCGGGTGGCTATGGTAAGGCCCGGTTGTTCGGATAGGACTTCCAAAATACGGTCATTTAAATCTGCTGTATAAGCGTCCCCTTGTTGAATCAAAGCAATACGATTGCCTGCGTCCAGCCAATCCAGGCAATTTGCAACCGCTCTGGCTTGGAC